>CAMATH010000014.1 GCA_945860955.1 Planctomicrobium piriforme | reverse complement strand
GTCGGATTTTGTCCCGTCACGTGGTTTGGTTGGCGGTTACGCATTGGTTCCCGCGACCCGCGAATATCCAGGTTGCTCAGGAGCCGGTCGGTCCAACGCGATCCAACGGCACATCGAGCGTCGATCGAAAACTTCGGCCGAAAGTCGGTTCTGCCTGCCGGTTGGCGATGTCGGATGAAGGAAAGGCGGGGACAAGGCCCCGCACTCCATGGAGTGCGGGATCTCGATCCCGCCTTTCGTTCTTCCTCACAATACCTCGCAGCAGGCAGAGTCGACTCCCTGCCGAGGCGGTCTCGGTCGCGGGGCACGGCAGGTGGTGTCAAGGAACCGCCCGACGGGAGGGCGAAGCTCCTGCTGAGCCGCCAATGTGCTTTCGAGCGCCATACGACGTTCTCCGGGCAGCCATCGACCCACGTTCTCTCGGAAGCCGCCGCTCGATTTGCGGTGGTCCAAACGCGTGCTTGGGGTGTTCATGACATCGGATTCACTTCGGCAACACGGTTTGGTCGGGTGCCGAGCGCTGCCCAGATGGCGGTGCCTGGCGGTTGATCGCACACTGGCGGCTCACGAGGACGTTCGCCCTCCCGTCGCGTCGGATTTTGTCCCGTCACGTGGTTTGGTTGGCGGTTACGCATTGTTTCCCGCGACCCGCGAATATCCAGGTTGCTCAGGAGCCGGTCGTTCCAACGCGGGTCAACGCCGCATCGAGCGTCGATCGAATACTTCGGCCGAAAGTCGCTGCCGCCTGCCGATTGTCGATGTCGGATGAAGGAAAGGCGGGGACAAGGCCCCGCAGTCCAAGGCGCGATCCCGCCTTTCGTTCTTCCTCACAAAGAAAGATGCGGACCACCCAAGGAACATTGAGCGTCCGCCGACTGTCGACCTATGGTCCGCGGTCGCACAGGATCCGGCACTTTTCACACGGGTGAGATTGCCGCTCGATCGGGGTCGAGATTTCCAGCGGACTCAACCGTTCGGCACGCGTTCCGACCGGCTCACCGATCGTAACCCAAATTGGGAGAAAGCCATTTCTCGATCTCCCGCAACGGCATTTCCTTCCGGACAGCGTACGCTTCGACCTGATCGCGGGTCAGGCGGTCGACCGCGAAGTACTTTGCCTTGGGATGAGCGAAGTACCAGCCGCTGACGGCGGCTGCCGGGTGCATTGCGAACGACTCGGTCAAGCGAATCCCCGCGTTCGCCTCCGCCTGCAAAAGATCGAACAGCGTCCCCTTCTCGGTATGGTCAGGGCAAGCCGGGTAACCCGGGGCGGGGCGAATTCCGCGGTACTTTTCGTCGATGAGTTCGTCGGTCGACAGTTTCTCGTCGACGCCGTAGCCCCAGTCGCGACGGGCGTGGGTGTGCAAATACTCGGCGAACGCCTCGGCGAGACGGTCGGCGAGCGCCTTGGTCATGATCGAATGGTAGTCGTCGTGGTCCTTCTCGTACTTCTCGACCAGTGGTTCGATTCCAATTCCCGTCGTGACCGCGAACGCGCCAAAGTAGTCGATCCGACCCGAATCGAGCGGCGCGATGAAGTCGGCGAGCGAATAAAACTGGTTCATCCCCGGCCGTTCCCACTGCTGCCTGAGCATGTGGAATCTGCACACTTCACTCGACCGGCTGGCGTCGCCATACAGCACGACATCGTCGCCAATCGAATTCGCGGGCCAGAAGCCATACACGCCCGACGCCGTCAGCAGCTTGCCGTCGACGATCTCATCCAGCAGCTTGCGGGCGTCGTCGTACAATTTGCGGGCTTCCACCCCGACCGTCGCGTCGTCGAATATCTTGGGGAATTTCCCACGCAGTTCCCATGCCTGAAAGAACGGGGACCAGTCGATGTACGGCACCAGTTCCGCCAGTGGCACATCGGCCAGCACCCGGCGTCCGGTGAATTGCGGGACGGCGATCGGGGTGGTCTGCCAGTCACAAGTGAAGCGTTTCTTCACCGCCTCGGCGTAGGGGACCAGAGTTTTCTGCTGCCGCTCGGCGAACGCCTTGCGGTCCCGTTCTTGACCCGCGCTGTTTTGGGCGCAGAACACCGGCTTCAGTGTGTCATCGACCAGGCTTCCCATGACGGCGACCGATTGCGACGCGTCGGCGACATGCACGACCGGGTGGTTGTAGGCCTGCGCGATCCGGACGGCGGTATGCTTCGCACTCGTGGTCGCTCCGCCAATCAGCAGCGGAATTGTGAATCCCTCGCGCTGCATCTCGCGGGCGACATGCACCATCTCGTCGAGCGAGGGGGTGATCAACCCGCTCAGACCGATGATGTCCGCCTTGTGTTCCCGAGCCGACTCGAGAATCTTCTCGCAGTGGACCATCACCCCCAAGTCGACCACCTCGTAGTTGTTGCACGACAACACCACACCGACAATGTTCTTGCCAATGTCATGCACATCCCCTTTGACGGTCGCCATGATCACTTTGGCGCGGGCCCCCTGTTCTTCGCCAGCGGCGGTCTTTTCGGCTTCCATGAAGGGCAACAGCCAAGCGACCGCCTTCTTCATGACGCGGGCGCTCTTGACCACCTGAGGCAGGAACATTTTCCCCGCGCCGAACAACTCACCGACAATGTTCATACCGTCCATCAACGGTCCCTGAATCACTGCCAGCGGGCGACCGTATTTCAAACGCGCCTCTTCCGTATCAATGTCGATGAAGTCCGTCACCCCTTTCATCAGGGCGTGCGCCAGTCGCTGTTCGACCGGTTGTTTGCGCCATTCTTCTTCCTGCTGCGCCCCCTTCTCTTTCTTTTTCACCCGGCCGGAGAAATCGACCAGGCGCTCGGTCGCGTCCTCCCGGCGATTGCGAACCACGTCCTCAACGTATTCCAGCAGTTCTTTGTCGATCTCTTCATAGACCGCGAGCTGACCGGGGTTGACGATCCCCATATCAAGGCCGGCGCGGATCGCGTGGTACAGGAAGACCGAGTTGATCGCCTCGCGCACCGCATCATTGCCCCGCATCGAGAACGACACGTTGCTGACGCCCCCCGAGATCTTCATCCGGGGGCAGCGTTCTTTGATGATGCGGGTTGCTTCGAAGAAGTTCGTCGCGTAGGGATTGTGTTCGTCGATCCCCGTCGCGATCGTCAGAATGTTCGGGTCGAAGAAAACGTCTTCCGGCGGGAAGCCCACCACTTCGGTCAGCAGTTTGTAAGCGCGCGATGCGATCTCGACCCGCCCCTCGACCGAGGTCGCCTGCCCCACTTCGTCAAACGCCATCACCACGACGGCGGCACCATACCTGCGGACGAGTCGGGCCTGTTCGAGGAACTTCTGTTCCCCTTCCTTCAGGCTGATCGAATTGACAACCCCCTTCCCTTGCAGGCATTTCAAGCCTGCTTCAATGACCGACCATTTCGAGCTGTCGATCATGAAGGGAATGGCGGCGACTTCGGCCTCGCCCCCCAGCATCTGCACGAATTTCGTCATCGCCTGCTCGCCATCGAGCAGCGCTTCGTCCATGTTGATGTCGAGAATGTTCGCGCCGTTGACGACCTGTTCCCGCGCGACCGCGACCGCCGCCTCAAAATCTCCCGAGAGGACGAGCCGGGCGAACTTTTTGGAACCGGTCACGTTGGTCCGCTCGCCGATCATCACAAAATTCGTGTCGGGGCGGATCGTGAACGCGTCGAGGCCACTGAGCCGGGTGTACGGTTCGACTTTTGGAATCGCGCGAGGCTGCACCCCGGCGACCGCCTGGGCGATGGTGTGAATGTGGTCGGGAGTCGTTCCGCAACACCCACCCACGATGTTGAGAAAGCCCTGCTCGGCCCATTCGCGAAGCTGTGGCGCAAGGCTCTCGGGCGTTTCCGGAAAACCGGTTGGCAAGAGGGGATTGGGAAGGCCGGCGTTCGGGTGAGCCGACACGGGAACCGGCGCGATTCGCGACAGCTCTTCCAGCAGCGGCCGCATTTCCTTAGGCCCCAGCGCGCAGTTCATCCCCACGCTGGCCAGGGGGACATGCGAAATCGAATTCCAGAATGCCTCGACGGTTTGCCCGGTGAACCCGCGATTGCCCTTTTCCTGGATGAAGGTGACCGACGCCATGATCGGCACCCGTCGCGCCCCTTCTTCATCGAACAGTTTCTGAATCGCGAAAAACGCCGCCTTGGAATTCAGCGGGTCAAAGATCGTTTCCACCAGCAGCAGATCGACGCCTCCCGCGAGCAGCCCCCGCACCTGCTCGGCGTAGGCTTCGACCAGTTGATCGAACGTCGTCCGCGCGCCGGCGTCGTTGGCGTCGGTATGGAACGAAGTCGTTTTGTCGGTCGGTCCGATGCTCCCCGCGACAAAACGCGGTCGATGGGGGGTGCGATTCGAATACTCGTCCGCCGCCCGTTTCGCGATTTCGGCGGCCGCCTTGTTGATTTCAAACGCCAATGGCTCCAAGCCGTAACGCTCCAAGGAAATCGCCTGAGCGTTAAACGTGTTCGTCTCAACGATGTCCGCCCCCGCCTCGAAGTATTCCCGATGAATCCCTTCGATGATCTTGGGCTGCGTCAGACACAACAGATCCCCCAGCCCCTTCAGATCATTGGGATGCGAGGCGAAGCGCGAGCCGCGATAGTCGGAATCGCCCAGCTTGTGCCGTTGGATCATCGTCCCCATCGCTCCATCCAGCACCAGAATGTGGCGGGAGAGCTGTTCGAGGAAAAGATCGGTGGCGGGACTGGAATTTGAAGAGGGCATGGAAGTAATGGACAACGGTTCTTTCGCGACGGTTCGGTCGCACGGGGGCGAATTGGCTGCAAGAGGGCATAGTGTAACGACTTCGGTCACCCGACTCATCACAGTGCCATCGACACGCACCTGAGCGCAGGTCTGATTCACCTGCCGGGCAAGCCGGCAAGGGGTCTGCGCCCCGTACTGGAACCCGATGTTAGCCACCGATCTCATTCACCTGCCCCTCAAGGGAGCAGGGGTCTCAAGCGAAAATACGTTTCAATTGTTGCCGCGCTCGGTATACCTACAAATTCCGGTGACGTGTCTTACTTCGGAGACGCCGCGAATTCCGCGACAATCAACACGCATTGACAGGTGATCACGCACAAAACTCCCCATAGCAGGGTGCGGTGAACGGCTTTTGCCACGTCATCCTCAGAGGTGCCCGGCGCATGTCCGAACAGGGCCGCGACGGTTCCCGCAAGAAAGCCCGAACACACCACCTTCGCCACCAGGAATTCGCGCCAGGAGGGCGCTTTGGCCGGGCCGGCGAGCATCAGGTCGAGCGACAGCCGTAACGATGCGTCGGGATGGCCCGCGGAATAGACGAGAGCGGCGGCGAGAACTCCACCCGCCAGGGCGAATCCCGTGGCGATCGCCATACACAGGATCTGAGCCAGGACTGCGGGGACGAGGGCGAAACCCTCCAACCGCCAGCGGGCAAGCGCCAATGTCTCCAACAACCCCGACCGAACCGCCGAAGCGAGCCGGGCCGCCTGCGCAGCCCCCAGCTTCGTCGCGACCAGTCCGCACGCCGCCAAGGGCAAGACGACCCGCACCAGCGTGTGGCCGGTCGCTTTCAAAATCTCGGGAAGCAGCAATGGCTCGACCAGTTCGGGACGCGGGGTCTGTTCGAAAATGAAATAGGCCACGGTCGCCGCCACCAGTAATGACCCGGTCAAAGTGAAGAGTTGCGTTCCCGGCCCCAACGCGTCGCCCAACACCTGCTGACAGAGCGCGACCGGCCGTCTCAGTCCCAAAACTCCCCAGACAAACGCGATCGGCGACAGCGTCACCGAGCCGATCGCCTCCAACGCCGAGATCGATTGGCGTTTCAGCGCACCAATCAAGGGGCGTTCGACCGGCCCGGGTTCCAGAAGGAGCCGGCCGATTTCGTGCGCCTCGCGGGCGGCGTGATCACCCAGCGTACATTCGAGCAACCGGACGCCAGACGGAGCGATCTCCCCGTGTGCCTCGTGGTGTGAGGTCGGTTCAGTCTCCCCTTCAAGTTCGTCGGGCAGTCGGGGAACAAACAACTGGGGATCATGGGTGATCACAATCACGATCGACTCGCCCGTCGAGGCGAGGTCGATCAACTCGGTCGCCAATGCCCGCGCCGCCCGGGGATCCAGCCCCGCAGTTGGCTCGTCCGCCACGACCAGCGCGGGAGGGACCTCTCCGGTTCTGCGGGGCAACAATCCCCGCACCGCCGACAATCGGATCCGCTCGCCCCCCGAAGCACGAGCGAGTGCCAACGGAACCGCCGACAGATGAAACCGCTGTGCGAGATCGGTCGCCTGTTTTTCGGCTTCAGCGGCGGGCAAATGGGAAAACAGCCGGAGGTTTTCGTGGGGCGACAAACCGTCGATAAACCCCAGCCGTTCCGATTGAGGCAAGAACGCGATCTCCTCGCGCGAACCCGGGTTGTAATCTTCACCATTCCACAAAACATGGGTTCGGCCGCGACTGTCGTGCAGCGTGATCTCGCCGGCACAGGGAATGCGAGGGTCGGCGAGTTCGCCAAACCCCAACAGCGCGCGAGCGAACGACGACTTCCCGCTGCCCGACGGTCCCGAGACCAAATACAGCCGACCGACTCGAAACTCACAGGATGACCGTAACCGCAGTCGCCGACTTCCCAATGCGACGACCAAAGTACGCAATTCCAGCCACGCACCCCGTTTGGCGGGGACCAGAGGCGCGGGGCCGGGAGGTTGTGGCGACGGCGGAGAGATCATTTCCGGTGGATTGGTAGTGTGAATGGCATTCAACCGATGTCAGAGGCGTGTCGTGGTTTGAGTTCACGGAACGACCGGCTGGTACTCCACCCCATCCGCGTCCCCCGATTCACGGGGAGCCAGGAGCAATAACGGGGAATCGCTGATTTCGAGAACACCACGGAGCGCGTGGGCGAAAACGAGCCGGGGGCCGCCGGCGCTCGAAACCAGACGTCGATTCGCAAAATCGCGGGCGTAATCTTCGACGGCATGCAGCACTTTGTCTTCCCCCGCCAGCCAGGCGGGGGCGACCGCCCGGTCAAACAGTGTGGGGGCCCAGCGCTCGCGAACGATCGTCGCAAACCCCGCCTTGCGTTTTCCCAAAACCTCCTCAACCTGCCGCAGAATATCTCCCCGATGCTCTTCCCAAAACACCTGGAGTTCTTCGATCATCGCCTGTCGCAGCGCCTCACGCGTTTCGCGTTCGAGGAACTCGACATGTTGACGGTCCTGAATGCCGCCAAAACCCATCCGCGTGCGAAACCAATCTCGCATGTCTTTGCGCTTGTTGTTAACCCCTCCGAGAGCGATTCGCCAAATCCCCCCCGCAACCCCTCCCACACCAATCTCGCTCCAGGCGCGTTCCGACAAACGGGCGATCAGATTCTCTTCCAGTGGAGCCAGGTCGGTCCGCAGTTCATCCAGCGCCCCCAGGACCAGCTCGCGATCATCATCACCGAGATGCGTGAACAGTTCCCGCACCTCGCGCAGCAGATTCTCGGTCAATCCCGGAATGATCTCCTTTTCCACCGAGGGCCACAGCGCGTCCCGGGCCCGCGCGGCCTCTTCCCGGGGCGCTTCGGGACTGATCACCAGTCGCAATGACTGTTCCAGCCCCATCGTCGCCGGCGCGCCACTGAGGATCGCCCCATGATCCAGCGTCGCGTGCATCTCCGCCGACACCGAAAACTCGATGTCCACGAAACCATTCGCCTCGACTCCCACAGCGGTCACCCGACCGACGATTTGTGCCGCTCCATCCGGACGTGCCCGATGCACCAGGTGTCCCGGGGCGACTCCCAGTGTGGCCGGGACTTGGGCGGATAGTTTGCGGGGCGTGCCCCATTCCCCGATGCCGGCCAGTTCCTGGACCGACGCCCCCGCGTGACGGGCCGCGGGAGTGCGCGATCCCCAAGCGGCCGCTCCGATGGCGCAAATCAATGTCAATCCGCCGGCGAATCCCCGCGCCAGACGCTGCCAACGATACGAGCGGTTCCACATGGTCGAAGACTCTCGGAAACACTCCGTGTGACGGCACCGACGACACGTCGGCTCACACGAAGATAAAGACGCTCGTTCCCGAACTTTTTTGAGGAGGGGGTGACGAAATTCCTGAATTTCAGTCTGACCGGAGTTCGTCCGTGTTGCAAGTCGGTCTCTGCGCCCGCACCGTCACTCCCGCCACGTTAAGTACAAACGGCCGGTACGAATCCCATTGCAGGTTCGTACCGGCCGTTGTTGGACGCCGATCCATGGAAATCGGGGGAACTACTCCAGGTCGCGGAGCAGTTCTTCAATGCTCTTGTTTTTCGCTGGTTTCACTGCGGCACTCGTCGTGGCGGCCACCGGTTCCCGACGGGCCGGAGGCGGGACCGGGCGACTGACCGCCTGAGCCGACCTGGCGGCGGATGACTGAGCGACTGCCGACCGGGATGTCGACGCCTGCGACGACGCTTGCCGAACCGCGGGAGGGTTGGCACGACGCGACTGGGGAGGGATCACCTCCGCGGGGGGAGTCTCGAGATCCGGTGTGGCGGGAGATTCTTCGCGATTGAATTCCGGTTCAACCGCATTCGCTTTCGGGGCGCTGGGGGCCGAGAGTGAACCTCCCGTCGCCGGCCCATAGGTCGGCGGACTGGGCGGAAGGTCGCCCCGGCTTCCCTGAGCGGACTTTGAGGGCTTGGTCGACCACTTCTCCTGGGGGCAGACCCAACACTCCTGACCGCGCCGCCAGCAGGTGGGGTACACACCCCAGCAGGGGGCGCAATACGGGGGCTTGGACGGGTAGTAGGTCGCGCCACACTTCTTGCGGCAGAGTTGAGTCCAGCCCGCACGCGGCGTGTGATCGCAATCCTGGCAGAAACACTCGGAATCGGCGTCGGTGTTTGATTGGGCACGCGCGACCTCGGGTTTTGATTCGCGTCCCAGCAAGCGATCTAGAATGCCGGCATGGGCGGGAGTCGAAATCAACGCGAGGATCGCGAAACCGAAAAGGGCCGGCAGGCCGACTTGTTTGAAGTGTGACACATTCCCCTCCTTGGGTCTTATCGAGACCGGACTCATTCCGGTTGGCGAATCAATTTCAAACTGCGTGACTTGAGACCCCGGCGGTTACAGGCAGCCGAAGGAACAAGGACTCGATCATCTGCCCCCGGGAAAGTAACTTCCCGTCGACTGGAATTGGACCGGGTGACCGGTGGTGGTCAGTCCAGAACGGATCGGTACGACAGGCATGCCCCCGGCGGACGCGCCTGTCTGTTCGAGATTGGTGACCTCATTCCTGAGTCCGCTGAGGGCACGCGCGGCGTTCTGGCGATCGTTGTCAAGCTGATCCAGCGGTAACGTTCGCATCAGGTATTGCCCTTCCAGCGAGTTGTTGAAATCGCCGTCCAGGCTGAGGAAATTGCTCAGTACCGGCGGACTGTTGCGCGTGGGCCGGTTCCCCAACTTAGGGCCAGGCAATCGGGTTCCGATTCGAGAATTCACTCCCGCCCCCACAGATCGTCCGGCACTACCAAATCTTCGGTTCGCCGACCCATCCATTACCGGGCGGCGATAAGGCGAGGGAGCGACATTGCCAAATCCCCCCCCTTGAGCCAGCGCTTCCGCTCCAAGGCACGTCAGGATCACACAAGCCGCAAGGCTGGTTCGACTCGCTGAATTCCACATGTTTTGCTCCAGAGGCGAAGGTGAGTTGGAGACGACAGGAACCGCAGAATGATGTTACGCGATTCTAGAACGCACCACCACCACCACCACCGCCATCGGAGTCATTTGTTTGCAGAACCCGGACGGTGCGATTCCCCAGCAGGATGAATCCAAAGATCCGGTTAAAGGGTTGCGTGACCTTCGCGACGAAGTTATCCATGACAATCATTCCATCCGCCTTGATGTAGATGCGGTCACCAGGCATCAATTGGTAGTTCGTCGTGGTGATCGCGTCCTGTGTAATCGCCCGCCAGTCGACCGGCATGGTCTGCGCGACCTCCGTACCGTTCGGTGCCGGCCGGGCGATCCACATCTGTTTTGAAGAGACCGCGGAGAGACCATTGATGTTCGCCAGCGCGTCCAGAACGGTCTCGCCACCCGTGTATGGGAGTGTCACTACCTGTTCCCCTGAGCCGGCACCGTCGGTGATCACATAGATTTTTTTGCTGTTGTACGCGAGTACATCGACCACGACCTCGGCGTCATGAACGCTGTCCGACAGATGTTCCTCGATCGAAGACTTGACTTCTTCAAGGCTCATGCCGGCGACGTAAACGCTTCCATAGACACCGAGTGAAACCGTCCCATCCGGCCGAATCAGATGTTCTCCGCTGACAACCTGTCTCGCGCCGAGATCGGCCAGACTGACGGAAATGATGCAACTCTTGTATCCACCGAAAGCCCGACCGTCCGGACTGGTGTGTTCCTGCTTCAGGTAATTCGTGATTGTCAGTTCCACATCTGATGGAATTTGTCCTTCAACCCTCACGGATCCATACCATGGTCCCAAATCCACAGTTCCATCCGCCTGGACCAGATATTCACCATTGATGGTCTTGAGTGATTTCTGAATTTCTTCGTCGTCAGCAAGATAGGGTTCGAGATTGCTGCCACGAATGATCAGATAATCGCCTGCACGGACGCCCTCGCTGGCTGGCCGAATGCTCTTCACCAGTTCAATCTGCAAGATGTCGGGAGGAGCGACTCGGTAGCAGGGAATACTCGCCATCTGGAGTTCCCGCGGCATATCGCTCAGTGCCGCCTCGTTGACCGCGTCTTTCAGTCCCGCGTTCTGACAGCCGGAACCAACCACGCCCGCAATCGCCATGACGGCAACACTCAACGACGCCCAGGCTCGGCGGGATGCTGACTGACTCACGGCTCTCTCCACACATTCACTGTTCATGGAAACCCCCCGGTGTAACCGGTTCCAAAGGAGCATTCGAACGTTCCCTTTTTATCGGTTCCGCCGGCACCACCGCTTGAATTGATTCCACCGGCGAAACCGACAGGGGTGGCACCATTCGCCTATTCGTTCGTTTCGAATCCGACGCTGAGGAATTTGTGCAGGGATTCTCAGTACGACAAGCGTGCGATACCTCTCCCACGCCGCACATCCCCCCCGTGTTCCGCAATCGCTCAATCAACAAGTGTCAGGATGGCGATATTGAGTGGCATGGGTGGTTCGGGGAGGATTTTTCCACCTCAACCCTCTCTCTCAAGAACAGCCGCCGCCCCTTTACTGTTCCCTCCGCCAGCCACTGCGATTTCTCCATCAACCTGGGAATCACGACATGAACACACCAAACTCAACTGCCAACCGTTCCGACCCTGAATCAGATCCTGCGCGGACGCAGCATATCTGGGGGAGTTTCCTCGGTGGCGTCATCGTGGGATTCGTCGGCCTCCTGGCGGTCGTCGCCCAACCCGTGTTTCAGCAATTGCAGTCGCTGAAGAAAGACGTGATGATTCTCCATCGCGATCTGAACCACTTGGTGGGGGCGAGTGGCGAAGCGGGCCGGGCGGGCAATCTCCTGACGGATCTCGCCCGGCTGCAAGACCGGGGAATTGAAGCCCAGGCGGCGATTGATGAACTCCGCCGCCGGCAGGATGAGCTGCTGAAGGAAGGGCGTCGAACCACCGACGCGTCAGCCGCGCTCACGCAATTCGTCGCCCTGCAAACCTCTCTGCTCAAACAACGCGAGCTCACCCCGGTCGCCGCCGAATCGCTGGAGGAAATCGCGCGGATTCAACAGCAGGTTTGTGACCAGAAACCGACACTCGCGCAGTCCAACGAGGCATTGACCGGACTCCTGACTCTGAACGCGAAATTGGCCGAGCAGTCGGAAACCACCGCGACCGCTCGCGAAAAAGCTCAGGAATTGCTGGCGATGAAGCAGGAAATCCTCGACCAGTCCACCGACTTCGACGCCGCTCGAACCCAGGCCAACCGGATGATTCTGATGCAGCAGGAACTGGTTTCGCACGGTGCCGACGGTCCCGAGGCGTTTAAAGGGCTGGATCAGTTGATCGCGGTCAAAGACCGTGTTCTCGAACAGACGCCGGCTCTCGCCGACGCGGTCCAAAACATCGAAATGCTCGCCGACTTCCGGCAGGAACTCGACGGCCAGATCAAGTCGCTCGACGGAATGCGTCAGACGTTGCTGCAGCTCGCTCTGCTCGAGCCGACCATCAATCGGGTCGCGTCGACGATCACCCCGCTGGCCGAACTGGCGAACATCCGTCGGCTGTCCGAGAGCGATCTGCGCTCAGCCGCCCGCTCGATTATTGACAGCCGCGTGCCCCGCCTGAGCAGCAACCCGCTCCCCCGTGACACCCACTCGGTCCGGTCGTCACGCGAAGCGCTGCAGATGGACGACGAACTCTTCCGGTTCCCCGTCGACTCCCCCGCCTCCCCCGCGACCGAACCCGCCCCGGTCCCCGAGCCCCTCCCACTCCCGACTCGCAGATGATTCACAGCGCCAGGAGATCAACACGGGTCAACTGAGGAAAGATCTTCAATTGGCGCACAAGAACGCCGGACGCGATGCAAATCATCACGTCCGGCGTTTTCTGTTTGAGGCCTGAGCCGGGCCAACGAATTCACGAGGGTGAATACGGGGGGCCACGCGGAGCCGCGCCCGTCAGGACGCGGTAGCCTCCGGCCACGATTTCCAGCCTACAGCTTCTTGATGCTGACGTTGCGGAACTTCACCGGGTCGCCATGACCGGCGAAACCGAAGAAGCCCTTCTTGAGATCCTTCCCCGGGTGCGGCGAATTCGCCATGTACTCGGTGATCTTCGAGAGGTCGGTTTCCAGAATCGTGACGCCGTTGAGTTCCACCTTGATCGCCGAACCCTGAACGGTCACTTGCTGGTAATTCCACTGGCCCGTGGGGCGCAGGTAACCACGATGCGAGGCGGCCATGCCGTACGCCGACCCGTGGGCCTGACGCGGGTCGAGGCCCTTGTAGTTTTCGTGTTCCGTGTCGAGAACCTGCAGCTCGCACATGCCGGCGTAGGCGGGATCCCCCTGGCCAGGATAGCGAATCGCCAACCCGTTGTTGCCTGCGGGGGGCAACTGGAATTCCACTCGGGCGATGAAGTCGGCGTATTCATCTTTTGTGTGCAACGCGCCCCCCTTGCCGGGCTTGCACATGATCGCGCCCTCTTCGACCTGGTAGTTGTCGACCGCGCCGGCCCAGCCGGTCAGGTCTTTGCCGTTAAAGACCGCCACGAATCCTTCGGGGTCTTTCCCACGCAGTTTCGCGTTCGCTTCGTCCGCGGGAATCTCACGAATGAAGAGATTCCGCCAGCGGATTTCGCGACCATGTGTCTGCAACTGAATCGGCCCGGTGGGGAACAACGGCTGCTTGCGGTCCCAGTAATTCTCCAGCGACGCGCCGTCGACGATCAACTTGCCATTCAGGTGAATCGTCGTCCGGTCGCCCAACTGGACGATGTGGAAGCGGTTCCATTCGCCAATCTTGTTGTCGGCGACCACCAGGGGATCTTTCCCCGGTCGGCCCGGGGTGTTGTTCCACAAGCCTCCCGAACCCTTGTCGGCGTTGTTCCGCAGTTGATCGGGGTCACTGGGATCCCAAATCTGCACCTGAGGGGTCGCCCGCAGGTACACGCCGCTGTCCCCCTTTGCGACGATCTTCCAGTCGATGAACAGTTCAATGTCGCCGTACGGCTTGTCGGTTGTCAGGTAGGCCCCCTGACCGTCATTGACCAGGTCGCCGTTCGAGTCGACCCGCCAGTGCATCTTGGCGTTGGCGGCGTCGGCGGCCAGTTTCTTGGTCCGGTCCTCGTCCGACATCTTCTTCCAGTTGCGGGGATCCATCGTCTCTTCCCCGTGCCAGCCCGACAGATCCTTCCCGTTGTACAGCGCGGTGAAGCCCTTCGGGGGCGTGTTGTTTTCCTGGGCCTGAACCGAGCCCGCGACAGCGAAGCTCACCAGACCGACCGACAGGCAGCCGATTACGAAAGAGCGCAAGGAAACTCTCCTTTGTGGGTTTCTGCAAGGATGAAGCATCAAGGTTGACCGATATTCTAGCCCGGCGAATGGTGCGACGTAAGCCAACGGAAGCCGGCTCTGGCCGAGGTGGAATCCCGACAGCCGGCGGTAACCGACTGGCGGGGCATTCCCACCGACGCCACTACTCCGTCCAGTAGTCGACTACGACCGCCTTCTCAATGCGGGGGACCGCCAGTTTCACGAACTCTTCGTGAACCGGGTGTTTGAGGTAGACGTCGCGATCCTGATCGCTGGTGAAGGTCAGAAAGAAGGCGTGGGTCAATCCTTGCGCCAGATTCTCGGGGCTGACGTTGATTCCCCGCTCCAGGCCATGCACTTCTTTGATGCGGGTCGGCAACAGCTCGAACGCGTCGACCACTTCCTGGACCTGCGCGGGGGTCGCGTCGTCCTTGAACTGGAACAGCACCACATGCCGCAACAGCCGCGTGCCGTCGTTTTCACCATGCAGGGCCGCCGCCATCTGGTGGGCGACGAACTGATTGCCAGCGGGACTGAGATGTACGGTGTCCGACGTCAGAATTCCTTTGTCGACGTTCTTCTCGTTCGATTTGCGGAGCGCGGTCACGAACCGCTTCCGCAGGTCGAGGAGGTTGGACTTCGTGTCGCGGGCCACGCGCCGGCTGATCGCCGAGTATTCTTCGAGCATCTTGTCGAGCGGGTTCGTGCCGTCGACCTTTTCGCCAATCATCGTGGGGGTGCAGAGCACCACCTTCGCGCCGGCGTCGTTGATTTTCTTGATGATCCGCCGCAGGCCCTGCTCGAAATCCTCCTTGGAGGTTCCGTGACCGTTCTGCGAGTGCCAGACGTCGTTGATGCCGATGTAGATCACGACCAGGCTCGGCTTCTTTTCCAGCACGTCGCGGTCGAGCCGTTTTTCGAGATCGGGAACGCGGTTCCCGCTGATCCCCGCGCCAATGATCTCCAGCTTCGATTCTGGATGCGCTTTGGCCAGACCCTCGCGGACGAGAGTGACATAACCCCCGGGGGCCGCCCCGGCTTCGGTGATGGAATCTCCCAGAAACACCACCCGGTCCCCCGGCTTCACCAGCGGTTCCCCCGCCATGCTCGCTCCCGTGCAAAACAGACTCAAAACAACCGCTGACGAAGCCAACAGAAACCGGCGCGCACTTCCGAACGGCATGTTCTCTCGCTCTCAACTCAAAGGAGGAATTCGGGCAACCCTCAACCGGCCAGACGATAACGGACCGGACGCGGGGATGCCAATCCAGCGGTGCGATCGGGCCACGCGAACCGGGGGCAGCACGGGCAGAGAGAAGCCCGCAGCCAATTCCGAGACATTTGCCGACCGACTCATTCCGGCTGACCCAGATAGAGTATGGGATCGGTTCTCTTCAACCGCCTGCACCCTTGAGCCGGTCAATTCAGAACCCCATTCGGCCGCGGTTTTCAACGGCCACGACAAATCTACGAAATACTTCGTTGACAGTCTACGAAGAGTGTCGTAGACTAATTCTCGCCGTTGTTTTCCCGACCAGTCCACACTGCGCTTTGTATGCCTCCCCCCGAGCCACTCAAACCGACCGAAGCCGAACTCGCCATTTTGCGGGTGCTATGGGACCGTGGTCCCAGCACCGTGCGCGAAGTGACCGAAGCGCTCGCGGCCGAGCGCGGAACCGGTTATACGACCGCGCTGAAGCTGCTGCAGATCATGTCCGAAAAAGGACTGGTCGTGCGGAACGAATCGGCCAAGAGTCACGTCTATTCACCCAGCGTTCCCGCCGAGGTCACCCAGAAACATCTGGTCGCTGATCTGCTCGACAAAGCCTTCGGCGGTTCCGCACAAAAACTCGTCATGCAGGCGCTCTCCTCGACTCGAGCCAGTCGCGAAGAACTCGCCGAGATCCGTCGCCTTCTCGATCAACTCGACACCCCGGGTGGAACATGACCGCCGATCTATTGCGCCCTCTCGCCACGCTGCTCGCCCACCCACTGACAGAATCGGTTGGCTGGTCACTGGTCCAATTCCTGTGGCAGGGGATGGCGATCGCGTGCCTCCTGGCCGCCGTGCTGTACTGGCTGCGTGCCAATTCCCCCAACGCGCGGTATGTCGCAGGCTGCTCGGCTCTCGTGCTGATGGCCGCCAGCCTCGCGTTGACGGTTGTGCGAACCGAGTCGACGCGTCCGATTGGTGCAACGGCCTCCCGCGACGCGGACACGGGACTCGCGGAACCGATCGCGGTTCCTGCGGAATTCCTCACGCCCGCGAGTCGAGAGTCGGGGATCGCCGCGACGAATTTCCCGGCTTCCGTAACGCCAATTGACGATCGCACGCCGATTCCGAACCAGAAACGCGTCGAACCAGCGGCCGTGCCGTCACTTCTCGCGTACAGCATTCCGCTTGTTCGTTCGCTGCTGCCGTGGATCGTCGCGGTCTGGTTGGTCGGCGTCGCGCTGTTGTCCACACGGTTGTGTGCCGCCTGGTGCGCGATGCGGCGGTTGCGACATCGCGGAACCCGGACTATCGAATCAGAATGGCAGAAGCGACTGGAGGAACTCGCGACGCGCATCGCAGTGTCGCGGCCGGTCCGAATGCTGGAGTCAACACTGGTCGAAGTCCCGACGGTGATCGGCTGGTTGCGACCTGTGGTGCTGCTCCCCGTCAGCGCGTTGACAGGGCTTTCGCGTCGGCAACTCGAATCACTCCTGGCCCACGAGCTCGCGCATATCCGCCGTCACGACTACGCGGTCAATCTGGTCCAGACCGCGATTGAAACTGTGCTGTTCTACCATCCCGCGGTCTGGTGGGTCTCGCGGGTGATCCGGGCGGAACGGGAGGTCTGCTGCGACGACATCGCGGTCGCGGCTTGTGGTGATCGCCTGGAATATGCCCGGGCTCTGGCGACGATGGAAGAACTGCGCGGCGTCGGTTCTCAACTGGCTCTGACCGCTGCGGGACGTCCGCTGCTGGCACGGGTGCGCCGGCTTGTGGGACTGCCCACGCCGGACGCCAACCGGTCGGCTTGGTGGATTGTCGCCGCGACGGCCGCCAGTTTGCTGGCGTTGGCGGTCTTTAAGTCAACCCATATCAACACTGCGGTTGCCGACGATGCCGACGGGGAGCGTACGGTTGAAGAGGCGGTGGAGTGGGGAGAAGCTGTCGACGGACTGGTCTCCCGACTGGTCGCCCTCTCGCCGACGACGGACGATGAATCTCCGGATGTGAGCCAGAGCGTTCAGCAATTCGCGACCGGGGACGACGTCACATTCGTCGTCGAACTCAAGAATGTCAGCGAGAAACCAATCACGTTGCTGGGGGTGCGGTATGGCGAGTCGTACGCGGGTGCCAAGGGCAAGCTGGCGACCTCGTTCTTCGGACCGCACCTGTTTGAGTTTCGATTCACCGACGCGAAAGGCGTAGCGATTCCCCGGACTCAGCGGGTCTATGTGAGCGATGGATTGCACACGCACGGTGCGTCGACACATGTCGTCGAACCGGGAGAGCTGCTGCGGATCGCGCTCCGTCCTTCGCGGTTGGGTGCCCCGATGAATCACAACCTCGCACCGGGTGCCTACCGGGCCAGTGTGCGGTATGTTGGACTCAAGCCAAAGGAACGGGAGTTGATCGTCAAGCACTGGCCCGACTCGGCGAACGCGGCTGCCTGGGGCGGGGCGGTCGTTTCGAACCAGGTTCCATTCGAAGTCCGTCCCGATCCGCTGGCGGCGCAGCCTAAAGAACTTGTCTGGGGAGAAGAACAGGATGGGCTGCGGGCCGCTGTCGAATTTCGACGAAGGCATTCCGAAGACGACCCCGATGGACCGCCGCGCGGCGCGGACAAAGCCGACGAAACGATTCCCCTCAATTCCACGTTGAACGTCGTGCTGCATTTGAAAAACGTCAGTGACGAGACGATCACACTGGTGAGCGAAACGTGGCGGCAGGAGGACAAGGTGGCCGTCAAAACGGAAGACGACCAGATTGTTCAGGTCGCCGGAACCTGGTACAGCGGCTGGCCCACGATGGTGCGGTGGACACTGAAGCCGGGAGACGTCGCCGACCTCAGTGCTTCGACTCTGGCAATGGCCTCCAGCAAAGAGGCCTTGGAAGATTTCGAACATCCGGTTGGGCAGTCGTTCATCGGACATGCCGGCAAATACACTGCGGCGTACACCATCCGAATTGGCAGCATCCAGCAGCGGGACGAAGAGGGCAATGTCACACTCCCCACGAAGAACGATTGGAAGGGGGATTTGGTCACAGGTGAAACCCCGTTCGAATTGCGCGACCGCACGCCGGCCGACGACGAGGCGGCCCGGCGGAAACTGTTCACCGGGAAAATCGAATTTGTGGACCCCGAGGGCAAAAAGGTTCAGGGAGGCGTGTTTCAGATTCGCTCTTCGAGTTCCCGCAAGAACCTCGCAGTGGGGGAGTTTACCGATGGGGTACTGGAGATTCCCGATTGCCCACCCAAGCCACTCACGCTGACGGTGCGTGCCAGCGGGTACGAAGAAACCTTCCTCAATGACCTGACCCTGAAACGCGATGAGGTTCGACAAATCGAGTTGAAGGCTGCCCTTCCCGCGCGGTTTCGGTTGATTTCGCAGGGGAAGCCGATCGCGGGAGCGGCCGTGCGGTATTTCAACAAGACGTGCGCCGACGCCGGGAGTGGACCAGTCCCCATGGATGGCAAAGCGGGACCGGTCTGGGGAATCTCGGGTGAGGACGGGACGGTGGTCTTGGACACTTTGCAAAAGGTGATTCCGCAGTATCCCGACCTGGGTGACGCGCTGTATTACTTCTACGTCGAATCGCCCGAACTGGCACCGCGCTTTGTGGGACCAATCCGCGCGGGGGAGGATGCCGGCGATATGGTGGTGGGGCCCTACCTGGAGGTTCGTGGCGAAATTCGCGGCACCCCTGAAGAGATCGAGCATTTCGCCGCTGAGTGGGACCAACCGTTCGAGCAAACGTCCGACAATCCGCAGGCGACCTGGCTGTACGCGGTTTCCCAGAGGCTCGAGTTGGTTCCGCTCCCCAAAATTCCCAACGCCCCGAAAGCCCCCCCGGTGACACGCAGAGCGTTTATCCTGAAGGGGTTGAGCCCGGGCAAGTTGCGGATCATCGCGAACTTCCAAAAGCGCAAGGATGGTGTGTCGCACACGTACGGCCGGCGCGATCCCACAGGGTCCGATCTCCTCTTTGAGTTTGACCTCACCGAATCGCGCGACGATCTGGTGATTACCCCCGCAGGCGAGCGGGGGGCATCAGCCCCCTGAACCCGCGCGACACCACACCATTTCGCGTGTCCTGGCGCAACATCGCAGAGAACCTGGCGCAGGGTATAGACTAAGGCGAGTCCCCCCCCTCTCCAACCCGAGCGCCCCCGCCGCCATGCCCCGCATCCTCATCGCCGAGTGCAAACAGGAAGTCTCCTCGTTCAATCCGGCCAGCAGCCATTATGCCGACTTCCGGATTGTTCGGGGTGAGCGACTGCTCGCGCACCATCGTGGTGTGAGAGAAGAGGTCGGCGGTGCGCTCAGCGTGTTCGATGCGACACCGGGTATGGAACTCGTTCCCACGTTCGGTGCCAGCGCGAATACTTCGGGGGGAATCCTGACCGCCGACGGTTTCACCCGACTCGCGGGGGAACTGCTGACCGATATCGCCAACGCCGGCCCGGTCGATGCGGCGTATTTTTCACTGCACGGCGCGATGCAGGCGGCGAACGAACTCGATCCGGAAGGGTACTTCCTGCGGGAAGCCCGGAAGATTCTGGGGGAGCGGATTCCAATCGTGATCTCCCTGGACCTGCACGGAATTCTCACCGACCGCATGTTGGAACACAGCGACGCGGTCGTCGCCTTTCACACCTATCCGCACGTTGACTTTTTTGAAACCGGGGTTCGAGCCGCCCGGTTGCTGCTGCGGATTGTCCGTGGCGAAGTGCGGCCGGTGACTGCGCGTGTGAAAATCCCCGCCCTGGTTCGGGGAGATGAACTCATCACCGAAACCGGCGCGATCCGGCAGTGCATCGACCTTGCGAAAGAAATCGAAGCCACCCCCCAGGGACTCTCCGCCGCCGTCATGTGGGGAAATCCCTTCACCGACGTGCCGGAACTTCGCACGAACAGTTTTGTCGTTTACGACGGCGACGCCGACGAGGCGCAGCGACTCGCCATCGAACTCGCGAACCGGTTCTGGAAGAACCACGAAAAGATGCAGGTGCCGCTCACGAGCCTGGAAGAGAGCGTTCGGCAGGCCGCGGCGATCAAAACGGGAACCGTGATTTTCATGGACGCCGCCGACGCCACCAGCTCCGGGGCCTCGGGTGACAGTAACGCGATTCTGCGTGAACTCGTCCGACAGAACTACTCGGGCCGGGTGCTGGCTCCGATTGTCGATCCGGCGACGGTTCAAGCCGCCTTTCGCGCCGGAGTGGGGGCGACCATTCAAACCACCGTCGGCGGAGCTGTCGATTCCGGTCGGTTCCAGCCTTTGCCGCTGGAATGCCGCGTGCGCATGCTGTCGGATGGGAATTTCCGCAGCGAGTCGTTTGGCTGGCCGTGGTTTTCGGGCGAGACCGCCGTTCTGGAGTCGAACAATCTAACCCTGGTCGTCGGTACTCGGCCGGTCAGCCTGTTTGATCGCTCATGGTTCTACGCGCATGGACAGGATCCGAAACGATTCGATCTGGTTGTGGTTAAGTCGCCGCATTGTGAACACCACATGTTCGCTGACTGGTGCGCGAAACTGATCAACGTCGACGCGCCCGGTTCCACCAGCGCCAACGTGCGGGGACTCGGTCACACCCGGTGCGCCCGCCCGATGTTCCCCTTGGACACGAACGTGCCGTTCCACCCGCAGGCCGATTTGTTTCAACGACGGTAACCACTGCGCCCTGGAGTGCGGGGCCTTGTCCCCGCCTTACCTTCATCCTCCCTCGACCCCCAACCGGCACAACAGGCCTCCTGCCTGCCGGTTGCCGGTTTGGCTTTCGGCGGGAAGGAATCCGTTCCACACAGGGCGGTATGACTTGGTCAAGTTGGAATCGCCCAGCGACAAACCACCTCTCGCGTGCCTGCCGACAGATGAACTTCGAAAGAACGCAAAACGGGAACAAGTTCCACGCACTCCAAGTCCCTGGAGCGCGGGGCCTTTGTCCCCGCCTTTCCTTCATCCTCCCTCGACGTCAACCGGTGCCAGAAACCCCTCGCGAAGTCGCAGTTTCAAATGATCCTTGGAGAAGCCGCGCGCCCCGGCTTCGTCCCATGTCGTCCCCTCAGGAAACTCTTTCACGTATCGGACCAGTTCCGCGTCAGTAGTATGAGCCGCCCTAAAATCGTGGTAGACCTTGTCGTCCCAAGTGTAACACCACGGAGCGAGCGCGTACCGGGTCGCGTGGGAGTGCGGGGTCAAACGGTACGTCATCGGCGGCGCTTTCTTCGCGTTCAGGATCACACGCGCGTACGCCTCACATTGATTGTCGACACCGTAGTGTTCTTCCAGATACTCCTGAGTTTCCGGCGACGTCCGGATCCGTTTTTTGATCACCTCGGCCGCCAGTGAGGCCGCCGTGTCGTGATCGTTGAAATGAACCTTCCGCAGGAGATTGTCGGGCAGCAGATCGCGGTTGCTGCTCACTCGGGAGACGATCGCCGGTGTGCCGCATCCCAGCGACTCATACGCGGAATTCCCAAACGCCTCGACGAAGCTCCCTAGAACCAGTGTCACATGCCCCAGCGAGTAATACTCGGGCATCATGTCGAGCGGTAACCAGTCGTGGAATACGAACACCTCTTTCAGCCCGCGCCGCCCGAGGTCCTGCTCGATCGACCGCATGTAGGCGACCACTTCCGGAGTGTCGTCGGAATCGAACCACTTCGGCACCAGCAC
The DNA here is from genome assembly GCA_945860955.1 of Planctomicrobium piriforme. Taxonomy (GTDB): domain Bacteria; phylum Planctomycetota; class Planctomycetia; order Planctomycetales; family Planctomycetaceae; genus UBA10511. The sequence goes on along the minus strand of CAMATH010000014.1, from coordinate 65,163 downwards.
CTTGACGTGCGTGAGTTTGTGCTGGTGGATCAACCTGTCCACGACTTCGATCGTCTGCCGCAAGCCTTTGGAAGTCTCCGGCCGATGCGGATGCAAGATCACCGTTTGTCGATTGGGATCGACCCCCAAGAGTTGCAGGATGGCTTTCGAGGGACGAGTGGGCGAAAAGTAATCCCAGTCAAAACCGTTGTGGATCACATCGACCCGTGCCGGCAGGTCGGCCAGAAATCGACCCGCCGTCGACAGCAGCGACTTCTTGCAGTAATCGTTCAGCACGATCATACGGTCGGCCTGAAACAGAAAACTCCCCAGCATCGTTTCGGGATAGACACAATCGCGAAGCGACACCACGCTGGGAATCGCGTGACAGACCGGCGGGAACAGAAACTCCCCATCATGCAGATAGAGCCGATCGGCCCCTTGCAGGTGCCGCACCAGTTCCTGGATATTGTCGGCGAATTGAAACGCCGGCACGTCGTACGGAAGCGGGAACGGTTGCTTGAAGACAAACGCCGGATAGACATTCACCCGGGGATGCCAGCTCATGACCGAAGGCTGTCCCTCACGCCGGGTACACAGGACTTCGACCGTGTGCCCCAGATTCCCCAAGTGTTCGGCGACCGCCCGCAGGTGCTTCGCCGAACCGCCGATCACCTGCGAGTCAAACAGCGGGTTGATCGTCGCCATCACGATTTTCATGCGTATCACTCCGGATGGGATAAGAGTCGGTCGAACAACTCCGCATGTGCCGTGACCCAGTGATCCCAGGTCCGCGAAAGAACCGACGCGCGGAGATCGAGCCGACGCTGGACGACGCTCAGCAGCACGTTCCGCAATGATTCGGCATTCCCGGTCTCATACGGAATGTGGGGGAATTCGGGTACCCAACCGACATCGGGAGCGATGACCTCGGTTCCACAGGCCAGCGCCTCGGCGACGCACATCGGCCCCCCCTCGATCAATGAGGTCACCAGGATGTAATCCATCGACCGGTAAAACGCGGGCATTTCCGCATCCGACAAGCGGGTCGACTCGATCGGCCAACCGGTGCCGGTGCAGGTCCAGCGGATATGGGGAATGTCGAGCATCTGGGCGAGCAGATGTTCTCCCTTACGTCCCGAGTCATACGTCCGCCCGACAATGCCGATTCGAATCTCGGGAGTGAATGTCCCGAGATCGACACCGGGTGAGATGACGCTGACACGGGTCGCACCGAGCCGTTTCAACACCTCGGCATAGCGGACTGAGTGGCTGACGCACAGTTCAAACAGTGTCGCCGACCGTTCGAACAACTGGTGCCGCTGCTCGTCCGCCTCCTGGTGAGTGAAATAGCCCATCGCCCTTCGGTGCCCGGGAGTCGCATACGTGAGGTACGGCATGTAGTAATTCAGCGGGACGTCGAAGCGATCGACGAGCCCGTATTCCACCCCGGGAATCCGCTCGGCGAGTTGCCGCGCCATCTTCTCGATGATCCAGCCGCTGTCGCAGATCTTGATGTAGACGCGCGCGGACATCGTTTAGTTTCGCGGGAGACTGTTCAGACAGCGATAACGCAAGAAGAGGCGATCATTGGCACCGCGTCGCACATCGAGCAATTCCAGGGACGCCACTTCGCCCGCAACGAATCCGCCACCCGAGAAATTCCCCGGAGCGGTACCCCCAAAAACCAACGGACAGAGGGTCGCGTAGATTTCGTCGATCAGGCCTGCGGACAACATGGCGAAGTTCAGCTCGCCTCCCCCCTCGAGGAGGAGATGCCGCACCCCCGCGACCGACAACGACTCAACCACCGCGGACAGATCCAAACCGCGGTCGCACTGGGGAACTGTGACGACCTCGGCGAGGTGTCCGAGTCTCCGAAGCCGTGCCGGATCATGTCCGGCGCGGGTGAACAAGAACTTCCGCACGTCGACCGCTTTGAACAAGTCGCGATCCTCGAATGGACAATCGAGCGAACCGCTCACGACGACCGGCCACGGTTGCGAGGACAGCCCCAACTCGGCTCGTCGATTCCGCCACTTGGGTAAAGTCACCTGAAGCCGTGGATTTTCGTCGCGTACCGTCCCGGCGCCGATGATCACGGCGTCGGCTTCCGCTCGCAACCGCTCCATCAGATCCCGGTCTTCCGGACCGCCGAACGCGTGGGTGGCGCGATCTTTCGTCGTGATCCGCCCGTCGAGCGACATGGCGAAATTGGCCACTGTGAACGGCCGGCTCATCGATGGAGCGCTCGTCGCAATTCGTCGAGTGTGAAATCGATTTCGCCATGCAGGTCGAAATCGTGAATCGACTCCATGCTCACCGAATGAATGTGAATTCGGCTCTGCGGCGACTCACTCGCCAGATCGCCGCTGAGCGCGAACGTCAAATCGCGTAACACATCTTCCAGAAACTGCGGCCGGGCGTGCGCCTGATACACGGTCATCAGTTCCAGTTCGCGGGGCATTGTGTTCCGTGTACGAACGACAATTTTGTCAATCCGGTTCAACAGCGCGAGCGTATCCAGCGGAGCTTTGATTCCAATCAGCGAGAGCCGGGTTCGGCAGCGCTGTGAATGTGTCATGAAAGGCATCTGCCGACCATCGACGTCACGCAGGAAGCCGGCGCTCGCCTCGGAATGGCTTTGACGATACGTTTCCTGCACACAAGGGCACGCGGTGATGTGGCTGAAGGCGAGTCCCTGCGACAGAGTGCTTGTGCCGCCGACTCGATCGACACTTGCAAACAGTCCGAGCGCTTCCAGCGACTGCTTGGTTTTGACCCCCTGGTTTTCTTCGAGGTACACCAGGTCGCCCTCGACTCGGACGTGCGCTTCGGGAGCGTGTTGCGTCGTTTCCAGTTCTTGCGCCAAGTGGGTCGCGTAGTCAACCAGGCTCGAGTAGGCACGCGTGGTCAGACGAGCCAGAACGTCGCCGATCCGGGAGACGTGAATCCCCCGCCGATCCTGGGGAACGCCAACGCTCAGATCAACAGTGCAGGCAAGTTGAACAGGAGCGGAGCCTCCGAAGGGATCGGAAATGCCGACTGGAACGGAGGTGCGGATGACACCCATTTTTTGGAGGGCGAGTGGCTGCGTCGCGCGTTGATTCGCCACATCGCGCCCCAGTTCGTTCATCGTCGCGATGGTCTCCCGCGCGGTCCGCTCGAACACTCCGTGGAATTCCGGGGTGTGTCGCTGGTGAATCGGCAGACTCATGGGCTTCGCACTTCAGACGAAAACAGGGGTGTGGAATCCAAGGTAGGATTCCGGAATCGTTGTACTGATCGACAGTATCCACGCGGGGAAACCCTTGATTCTATTACCCGGTTCGACCCTTTCAACCCGCGAATTGCGACAATTGCCGATGTCGCCTCCCAAAAAAATCCGATTGCAACGGGTGGAACACTTGCCTGCCATCCCAATGATCGACCATTGTTGATATCTTAAAGATGTCTCCCTTCCGCCGGTTTCCCGTCGCAGCCTTCGACGGTCGACCCTCGAACTCTCGTGAATTGCTTCGATGCTCAGTCTCCCCACCACCGGACCGGCTTTGCGATTTTGCGATGGCGTGTCTCGACGCGACGCGCTGCAGATCGGCGCTCTGGGAACCCTGGGACTCGGTCTGCCTCACCTGCTGCGGCGGTCCGCGCAGGGGGACGAATTGGGGACGGGTACGTTTGGAAAGGCGAAGCGAGTCATCCTCTTCTTCATGTGGGGTGGCCCCGCCCATCAGGATACCTGGGATCTCAAACCGCACGGTCCCGAAGCGTCGCGCGGCGAATTCCTTCCCATCGGAACCAACGTCCCGGGAATCCATATCAGCGAACATTTCCCGTTGATCGCCCGCCATGCCGACAAACTGGCAATCCTGCGGTCGGTCGGACAGGAAGACAACAACCATTCGACCGGGGCACACGCGGGGCTGACCGGTCGACGCCATGAGTTAAAGGCCGAGAGTTTCGGAGCGCGGGACACCGACTTCCCCCACTTTGGTTCCGTGCTGTCAAGGCTCAGTCCGAATCGACAGGGGCTCCCCACGTTTGTCGCACTCCCAGAAGTGATTCACACTACCAACGGTTCCGTCACGCCCGGGCAGGGGGGAGGCCTGCTCGGTCGGCAGTACGATCCGTTTCAGATCAGCGATCATCCCGATCGCCCGGACTTTCAAATCGACAGCTTGCGGCTGCCGCGTGAACTGGCGGTTCCCCGGATGGTCGAACGCCGACATCTGCTCGACGCAGTCGATCAGGCGGCGCGGGTCGCCGACCGGTCGGAACTCGCCAGCTCGATGGATTCGTTCTACCAGCGGGCGCTCGATATGGTTCTCTCGCCACAAGCGCGCCGGGCGTTCGACGTCTCTCAAGAAACCGACGCGATGCGGGCGCGGTATGGCTGGCATGCCTTCGGTCAGAGCGTGTTGATGACCCGCCGTCTGATTGAGGCCGGTGTCAAACTGGTCACCGTATACTGGCATCGTGAAAAGAAGACGATCGACACGACCTGGGACACCCACGCTCTCAATTTCCGCGAACTGAAGTGCCGACTGATGCCCTCGGTTGACCGCCCCATCGCGGCGCTCCTGGAGGATCTGTCAGAGAGTGGTCTGCTCGACGAAACACTGATTGTGTGGAACAGCGAGTTCGGTCGCACACCGGCGATAAACTCCAACGCCGGCCGCGACCACTGGGGACCGTGCAACAGTGTGGTGATGGCGGGGGGAGGTGTTCCCGGCGGTCAGGTCTTTGGCGCGACCGACGACAAGGCGGCGTACCCCATCGCTGACAAGGTCACGCAAGACGACATCGCGGCGACGATGTACCACCTGTTGGGACTCGAACCCGAGACCCCGATTTACGATCGGACCGAACGTCCGTTTCCCATCGCGCTGGGACAACCGATCGCCAAGCTCTTGGGGGGAGTCGCCCGCCCCGAACCGAAACCCGATCCGGTGCCCCGTATCGCGCTCGCCGAGTTTGGCCCGTTCGGTCGCATGCTGCGGGAACGTGGCAACCGGTTTTTCACGGTCGATTTAGGACTTCCCGAAAGCGAACGGCTTTGGGAACTCGAAGGTCTGGGCGAGCCGCAAGGTGATGGACCCGATCGTCACCGCCCGCTCAGCGAGAACGCGGCCCGACTCAAGTACAAAGGGTTTTACTACAACCACTTTGACTACGGCTGGCTGGTGCTTCGTCTCGCCGAGCCAAGGTCCATCGCCGGCGTGAAACTGGCGGTCGGAGACACGCCGCTGCCGATACCGGCGGACCTCGCAGCCGCATCCCCGAGCGCGGTGTGGCAGATCCCGTTTCCCCAGGGACTGATGAGTGCGTTGGGGACGTTTGAATTGCGAGTCACGGCACCTGGCTGCAAACTGACGGATGTCGCGGTTGTTGGCGACAAGATCCGCGATGTTCATCTGGCACTGCTGACTGGCGAAACGCCTCAGTCGCTCTGATTCACTCCTCGGCCGTGGCGACCATCGGGTCTTGCGCCAGGTTCTCGTCGAACCAGTCGAACGTGTGATTTGCCACGCGATGCGTCGGGTCAAGCCACGCCGCCAGATGGCCTGTCCACGGCAGCAGCACCAGTTCGCTGTTATCCGGTGCCGCCTCGTGCAGTCGGCGGCCGTGATACGTGGGGACCATCCAGTCTTCTTTGCCGTGAATGATCAGCACCCGCGCCTCGGTTCGCTGAATCGCCTCACAAGCGTTGGACAGATCGGGGTCGAAATGCCCCTGGGCACCCGCCCGGGTGATCGCCGCGTCCAGCGTCTCATCGGGAACCAGTGAACCAACCCCGGGCAGCACCGTCCGGCCGAAATCGGGAACAACATCGCGCATGGTGCTGAAGGGGGCGACTGCCACGACCGACTTGATCCGCGGGTCTTTCCCCGCGAGATGAATCGCTGTCGTCGCTCCGTAAGAAACTCCCAGCGCCCCCAACTGACCGGCGACCAGATTTCTGTTTTCCAGTTCGTCGATTACGCGCATCAGATCGTCAGATTCCAGGACGCCATAGGTCAAACGCGTTCCTTCCGATTTTCCATGACCACGTAAATCGACCAGGACCGCGCGATATCCATGATGGGCCAGCATCCGCCCGTGCCGCAGCATGAACTTCGCGTTGGACGCCACGCCGTGAAGCACCAGCACGGTCCCCTTGGGGGGCGACAGGTCTTCGGGAGGCTCGATGATCTCAACTGAGAGTGACAACGGTTCTTCGGCGGTTCCCACCTCGACGCGGAATTCCTGGTCGATTCCCAGGATGCGACGGACGGCCGGATGCGTACGGGCCGAGGCGTTGCTCCAGGGAATCCAGCGGTTCGGGGCGCTCGAAATCATCCCTCCCAGAAAGCCGGCACAACCCGACAGATGCAGACACATGCAAGTGGCGATCAGTGCCGCGAACCTGCCGCGAGAACCACGCAATGCGAGTGAACTGTCGCCATCAGAATCGATCGACATGGGACACTCTCGAGGCGTGAGCCCGCGCAATCAACGACACGCAGAACCCGCGAAACAACAACTCGCGACGACGTGCGACCACGAACACAGGTCGGAATACGGTCGGGTAGCGCGAGTCGCGATACGGGGACGCGACGACAGATCGATTGGCGGACTGGGGAGGAAAGCGAAGGGAGACGAGGTGGGGGATCGCTACGGATCATCAGGAGGGAGCGGGGAGATACCCCAATCTCACGGTCGCGGTCAAGACCGAATTCAGTCCAGCTTGAACTGCTTCAAATACGCCGCCACATCCTCTTGGGGAATCGTCGGCTGGTCTTCCTTCAGAAGAACGCATCGCTCCAGAACCAGGACGTCCATATTGGTCGATAGAAAACAACGGTAGGCGTGTTGCGGCGAACAGACGATCGGCTCGCCGCGCACGTTGAAACTGGTGTTGATAATGACCGGGCAACCGGTCTGCTCATGAAACTTCTTCAGCAATCGGTAGTAGCGCCCGTGGCGATCGGCGTCGACCGTTTGCACGCGCGCCGAGTAGTCGACGTGAGTGACCGCGGGAATTTCGGAACGCAGAACTTTCAGTTTGTCGATGCCGTTCAGTCGCCCCATTTCACCATCGCGATCGGTCCGCCGACTCTCCTGGACCGGCGCGACGAGCAACATGTACGGACTCTGCTCCCCGTGCCGCATCTGGAAGTACTCGTCGACATGTTCCTCAAGAACAGACGGGGCGAACGGACGAAACGACTCGCGAAATTTGATCTTCACGTTCATCACCGACTGCATCTTGGGGCTGCGGGCGTCCCCCAGAATCGAACGTGAGCCGAGCGCACGCGGACCAAATTCCATTCTCCCTTGAACCCAGCCCACGACTTTGTCGCTGCCGATCAAACGCGCCACTTCGGTGCAGAGTTCGTCGTCCGATTCGAGCCGCCGGTATTTCGCTCCCACCGACTTGAGGAATGTCTCGACCTGCTCGTCGCTCCAGGCGGGGCCCAACAGGGAGCCGTGCTGCGCGTCGCGGGGTTGCGGGACGCGGGGGTTGCCGAGCAGTTGATGCCAGATGAACGTGGCGACCCCCAATGCCCCCCCCGCATCGCCCGCCGCCGGCTGAATCCAGATCTGTTCGAATGGCCCTTCACGCAGAATCTTGCCGTTCCCCACGCAGTTGAGCGCCACCCCCCCGGCCAGACAGAGATTCTTCATCCCCGTTTGCGCATGGACGTGTCGGGCCATCTTCAGCATGACTTCTTCGGTCACCTCTTGAATGGAGGCGGCCAGATCCATTTCCCGTTCGGTCAGCGGGCTCTCAGGTTTTCGAGGCGGACCGCCAAAAAGCTGGTCGAACTTGCGTGAAGTCATCCTCTGCCCGACGCAGTAATCGAAGTACGACAGGTCGAGTCGCAGTGACCCGTCGGCTTTGATGTCGACCAGTTCCCGCCGAATCAGGTCGGCGAACCGGGGCTTGCCATAGGGGGCGAGCCCCATCAGCTTGTATTCCCCCGAATTGACCCGAAACCCGCAAAAGTAGGTGAACGCCGAATAGAGCATCCCCAGCGAGTGCGGAAAGCGAAGTTCCTTGAGGAGTTCGATCCGATGGCCTCGACCAACGCCGTAGCTGGCGGTCGCCCACTCCCCCACGCCGTCCAGCGTGAGGATCGCCGCCTCTTCAAAGGGGGAGGGGAAAAAGGCGCTCGCCGCGTGCGACTCGTGGTGTTCGGTGAATACGAACCGCTTTTTGAACTGGCCGTTCAACCCCGCCTTGATCTCTCGTGGCAGGTAGAGCTTCTGCTTGACCCATAACGGCATCGCCTGCGCGAACATGCGAAACCCCCGGGGGGCGAACGCCAGGCAGGTTTCCATCAACCGTTCAAACTTCTGCAGCGGCTTGTCGTAATAGCCGACGTAGTCGAGTTCGCCCGGTGAGATTCCCGCTTCCCGCAGACAGTATTCGACCGCGAGTTTGGGGAATTCGGGATCGTGCTTACGGCGGGTGAACCGCTCTTCCTGAGCCGCTGCGACAATCTTGCCATCGACGACCAAAGCCGCCGCTGAGTCGTGGAAATAGGCGGAGATGCCGAGAATGGCGGTCAAGCGGAAGCGTCCGGTGGTCGGGAGTGCGAAGTCAAGCGGGGCATGGCGCGGGGGAGACTCCCCAATGACCCATGGGCAATACGCAGTTTATCGGTTGAACGCTGGAAGGGAAGCGGCGATCTGGAAACGAAAAAGCTCCCGCACACCAGAATTCTGGTATGCGGGAGCTTGGAGAACCACGCGGTCGGGACTGATAAACAGCCCATCCGATTCAAGTCATAATACGATTAGGCCTCGGCCGGGCGGCGCTGACGGCGGTTCTGGCCGCCACCTTGCCCTCCCCCCTGACCACCGCGTCCGCCACGACCGCCACCGGCAGGACGTTCGGGAAATTCGAACTTCGCACCCAGCAACTTGGTCCATTCGGCCTTCTGGTCGTCGGTCAACACCGCTTCGACGTCGGCCTGGGTCTTTTTGCGACGTTCGGCCGCCTCGGTGGCCGCTTTTTCACGTTCTTCGGCCGACGGGCGAGCCCCGCCAGCTCCCGAGCCGCCGGCACCGCGCTGCGGACGAGCCGCTTGCAGAATGTCGGCAATCGCTTCTTTCTGCGCATCCGTCACCTTCAGGGCGGCGGCGACTTCGGCTCGCGACAGCGATTGGAAGCCTTCTCGTTGCAGCCGCAACTGGTTCAAGCGGGCCGACTGGTCGGCGGTCAACGTCCCCTTCACCAGCTCTTCGGCTTTCTTGGTCCGCTCTTCCATCTGCTTGCGGAATTCTTCCATCCGCTTTTGGCGTTCTTCGCGGCTGAGGTTGCGGATCTCTTCCCGATTCCCCCCCGCGCCGCCACCAAAACCGCCACGAAGTTCAGACTGAGCTTCACGCAGCTTGGTCTTTTGTTCATCTGTCAGCTTCAGTTCGGTCTGAACTTCCTGCATGGCGAGCAAACCGGTCACGCCAGTCCCGCCGCCGAATCCGCCACCAAAACCCCCGCGGCCTCCGCCTGCACCGCCACGTCCCTGTTGGGCAAACGATATAGCCGGGGCCAAGGCCACGCACAACATCGCCAGAACCAGACCGCGCCAACGGCTCGAAGTCATGTGCATCTCAGACATCTCCACCTAGTTTGCAGAACGTGAACCAGAACACATCAATCCCCCTCCGGAGGATTGAACCCCGTCTGCGAACCAATGTTGCGGTCGCCATCGCGAGTTTTTCTTCCCACTCACCTGCGACGGGAAAATGAACAGGGGTGAGCGTGGATCTTAACCCGCGCTCACCTCCGCCTCTCGCACTCGCGTTAAGCGACAAGTGGTAAATGAGGGACTGGCTGTCGGTTTCCACTTCCGACCGGCACCTGCGGCGCGTTGAGGCGAACCACGGAGCGTCTCGCCTACAACAAGTTCCCTAGGCACGCCGTCCACGAGGGGCGCGTTTCCCGCCCCGCGCCCCTTTTTGGCGGCGCCTGGCCGCGTCGCCATTTCGACCTGCGCCACCAGCGCCACCAATTCCTCCCGCACTTCCACCACCTTCCACGTCGCCTGACTGCCATACAACACCCCCATTCCCCCGGCTCCCGCCTGGCCGACAGCCCCCTCCAAATTCGCCCGCATCGGCTTAAGCACCAGCTCACGCCATTCGCGGTCTCCCACCGGTTCCGCTAGCACCCTGTGCGAACTCCAACCGGGAACCTCTCGAAAACAACACGACCCCAGACGCCAACAACACCACTCCGAACCGATTCACTCGCCCAGCCATTGGGAATCTCCAAAAAAGGAGTTCCTAAGGTCGCGGCTCACCCGAACAACACCCCTCACCGTGGAGAGTCAAACAAAAGCCTGTCGCGATTGTAAAACGGGCTCAATGAGTTCGCGGCCCGCCTTCATGCGGGCGGCCAAAAGACAACGGCCCGCTTCGGAGCTCGGATCACTCAAATTTCATCCAGGCAAGGGAACTGTCGCATTCGTCCGCCGCGAAGCAGTGGACTTCGGGCGACCTCGCTCGGCTGTCTGGCAAAAACTCGGTTTGAATTTCGGTATTCCATCCGAAAACGCATTGCGAACCGGAGTCGAACGGATTTTCACAGCGGCCGAACAGAGCGATTGGAGAACCTGCGGAGTCAACTCGGACATCGTTCCGTTCTTAAGCCGGCCGGTAAGCAACCTGTCGACCAAACTCCTGGCAGTCCAGGCTCCACGAAATGGGTTGAACCGCCAGTCCGTTGCCGCTACAATGCCCGTTTCGGCAAACTCCCGGTCCGTGGGGCGGGGTCGAGATGCGCGAAAAAGCCAGGGGTTCCTGGCCGTTTGGTGTGTGCGTGAAGGGTGTTCGCTATGATCTGCGGTCATTGTGATCTATGGTCATCGTGGGCGGTCTTTGTGGATTGTGTTCTTCCAGGTTGCTTGGCGGTTTCTCGTCAAGGGCCGTGTTCAGACGTGCAGAGCTGCAAGGTTGATTGCCGTGAATAAGTGTTTTCTGGCGAAGGCTGGAACGGTCCAGCCGGCGTGGCTGTTGGTCGACGCGAACGATCAGGTCGTGGGTCGGCTGGCGGTGAAGCTGGCGACCATCCTGATGGGAAAGCATAAGCCGACCTACACGCGGCATGTCGATTGCGGCGACTTTGTGGTCGTGGTCAATTGCGAAAAGGTGAAATTCGGCGGACATCGGGTGGCTCACCCGACGCATCCGTCGTTCTCCTCGAAGATGCTGACGAAGCAGTACAAGCGGTTCACAGGCTACACCCGCGGCCAGAAGCTGACGAGTGCCGCCGACATGCTGGAACGGAAGCCCGAAGAAATTTTGCGGCTGGCGGTGCGGCGCATGCTGCCCAAGACCAAGATGGGTCGGGCGATGCTGAAGAAGCTCAAGCTCTTTGTGGGGCCGACGCACGATCATCAGGCGCAGGTTCCTCAGCCGATTCCCGCGACGTAATTTTCAGAGAATCCATCCGTGTGGCATGCGTCGCACGCAGCAGCTCCCAGCAGATTTTTTCAGTGGTGTGAGGAAGTAGACGGCCATGGCAGACCCAATGAACATTGACGACGCCCACCTGGATCCGATCGACAAAGACGCGATCGAAGAAGTGGAAGTTGTCGACGCGATCGAAGATGTGGTCGAAGACGCGGTGGAAGACGCGGTGGAATCCCCTGCGGGGAACACTTTGGGCCTCGAATTGGGCTCGGTTCCCGAAGAACCCAAAATCCGCCTCCCCGCGATGCTGCGTGGCAAAGTGCAGGCCGATGGCAGCTCGCTGGCGACTGGACGTCGCAAGACCGCTGTCGCCCGCGTGCGGGTCGCCAAGGGAACAGGCAAAATCACCGTCAACGGCCGCGCCTTCGATGAATACTTCCCTATCGAACGCAATCGTCTGATCATCGAACAGCCTCTCAAGGTTTTGGGAATGTTCGGCCAGGTCGACATCACGGTCCGTGCCAGCGGTGGTGGCATCAACGGTCAGGCCGGGGCGATTGTTCTCGGCATGGCCCGCGCGATTCAAGCGCTCAACCCCGAACTGCACGGACTGCTCAGCGACGGCGGCTACCTCACGCGCGATGACCGCATGGTGGAACGCAAGAAGTACGGCCACAAGAAAGCCCGCCGCAGCTTCCAGTTCTCGAAGCGCTAACATTCGTCGGGTGGGGTGCTGGTTCGGATCCGAACTGGCGTCCTGGTTTTACTCCGTCCCCAACGACCGCTTCAATCTTCCCTCGTCTGCAAGCCCCGAGGGGGAAAGTCCCCAACTTTCCTCCTCGGGTTTTTTTTGCCACGGCCCGACCATGCACGATCCGTTGCTGCTCCCCGAACTCCGGGAAATGCTGAACGAGAACGACGCGCCGGCCATGCGGGAGTTCTGCACGATCTTTCATCCCGGGGTCGTCGCCGAGAATCTCGCCGCCCTCACCCCCGCCGAGGCATGGCACGTCCTTTCTCAATCCAACCTCAGGCAGCAGGTTGAGATTTTCGAGTTCATGGAACTCGATCGGCAGATCGAACTCGTTTCAACCATCGACAAGCCGCGCCTGTCGGCTTTGATCGAGGAAATGTCCGCGGACGACCGGGCCGAACTGCTCCGCAATATGGACGAGGATCAGGTCGAACTGCTGCTGCCGTTGATCGCGCAGGCCGAGCGCAGCGACATCCGCAAGCTGCTCTCGTACCCCGAATCCAGCGCCGGCGCGCTGATGACCACCGAGTACGCCTCGCTGCGGGAAGAACTCACGGTGCGCGAGGCGCTCGCCGCCCTGCACAGCCAGGCTCCCAATCGCGAGACGATTTACTACGTCTACGTTCTGGATGAAGCCCGCCATCTGCACGGTTTCGTCAGCCTCCGCAAGCTGATTCTCGCCCGGCCCGATGCGCTGGTGCGCGATATCATGGAGACCGACGTGTTGTCGGTCAACGTGAACGACGATCAGGAGGCGGTCGCGAACAAAATGGCCCGGTATGACTTCATCGCCATTCCGGTCGTCGACGCAGAAGAACGCCTGGTCGGCATCATCACCCACGACGACGTTCTCGACGTCATGCGGGAAGAGGCGACGGAGGACGCCCATCGCATGGGTGCTGTCGCTCCGCTCGAAGATGGCTATCTCTCGACACCGTTTTTCACCCTCGCGTGGAAGCGGGGGATTTGGCTGATTCTGCTGTTGGTCGCCGGCTTTGGGACGTCGTCGCTGCTGAATCTCTACGACGGTGTCACCGAACAGCACGAGTGGCTGGTCTGGTTTCTGCCGCTGGTTCTCGCCAGTGGTGGCAACTCCGGTTCACAGTCCGCCACCTTGATCATCCGTTCGATGTCTCTGGGGGAAATGAGTCGGGCGAATCAGCCGCGGATCATTCGACGGGAATTCGCGACCGGGCTGGTGCTGGGATCAGCGATGGGGCTGATGGCATTTGTGTTCGCGTCGCAATACGTCCAGTGGCCGCACGCGCTGGTTGTGGCGTCGACGATCGCGCTGGTGGTCACGTTCGGAACGACCAACGGCACGCTGTTGCCCATCGCGCTACGACACCTGGGCTGTGACCCGGCGCTGATGTCGAACCCGCTGATTGCGTCTCTGTCGGATGCGCTGGGGGTGCTGATTTATTACAACGTGGCGCTGTTGTGTCTGCGTTTGATGTCGCCGGCGGCCTGACAAGTGTCAAAGAAGATTCTTCGACCGTCGTTCAGGCGGATCAGGGGCCCTTCCAGATCCGGGCGTCGTGGCTGATGTGCCAGGTCTCTTCCGTTCCATCGGAAGTCTTGATGATCGCAGTCGCGCGGTAGCTCTTTTCCAACGGAGTGAGTCGAATCTCTCCGACAAGGGAGGGATCTTCGAGTCGGGTCAAATCGAGTTTGGTGATCACGTCGGCGTATTCCCCATGCCGGGCGCGGTGCGCCTGCTGCGCGTAGTAAATCCGCGTGAGCTGATACTTCGCCTGGCCGGCGGGATCGGGGGAGAATCGGACCTCGCGGGCCGGACGACTCCCGACTTTCGCCGTCGAGAACTGCACGACTCCCCATGTTTCGGGACGGTGCATGTTCACGGTGTATTGCGGTGACCAGACCCAGTTGTCCTCGGCCATGTTGGGAATCTTGCGGTACTTGCCGTCGGCGATTTCGTGTTTCCATTCAACGCGCGAGAAATTCACCCGCCACTGTTCGCGGTCACGCGGGGCGCTGTGTTCGATTTCGGGGGGCTTCGCCTTGAGAGCCGAGAGAACTTTCCAGGGAAACGCCAGTTCAATCGTCCAACGTTTGTCCATGTCGGAGGGGTCGTTGAGTGTCCCCTCGATCGCGACACCTGTTTTCAATCCGGGAATTTCCCAGCCATCGTCGGCGGAGCCCCCATCCTTGTACGGGATCGGCAGACGCAAATCCCAACCGGTGTTGAGGGCGTTGATTTCGAATTCGCCATAGTTGTGTCCATCCGCATCGGGATCGACAAACACTTCGAAATCGTTGTCTTGAAAGATGACGGAATCGTGTTTGGTGAGTGTGCCCCAGACGTGCGGTTCTTCGAGTTCGGCGGCGACATAGAAGAACTCGTCGTCCCATAGCATTTTCGCCCGTGTCCGGAATCGGGGGACCGTATTGGCGTCCCCTTCGATATCGCCAAAATCGTCAGTCCAGGGAGCCTGCTGCCAGGCGGTCTCATCGAGCCGGCCATCGATTGTTGGCTTGGCGGCGGTGCGAAAACAGACATATCCCCTGGGGGGAATGTATCGCGGATCCGGACGAACCCGAAGGTTCTCAACCGCCTGATCGTCGGCGAACACACCAACCGCGCCGGCGAGGAGAACGCAGGCGGTGACGACAGATCTCCAGTGTGTGTCGGTGGGCTGGCGCATGATTGTGGTGTGCTTTGGAGAAACGTGGACTCAATGGCGGGGATCCGGAACGCGTATTGTGGCGAATTGCCTCCGCGAGGAAAACCGAGCTGACGGTTCCGATCTCGCCACGTGTCCCGACGCGAGGGAAACGGAGTCTCGTCTCACCGCGCCCGAGATCCGCTGTCACGGAGCGGTTGAAAGAGCTAAATTGCAGTGTCCGGTCAAACTCTCGAAATCGTCCGCACGCTCCCCCAAGTGGGCCACACCATGAAGCCGAATTCCCGTCGTCGCGCCGCTGCAATTTCCACCTCAGAAGCCGGGACTCGTCGGCTGATCACGATCGACGATCTCACGCGAATCATCAGGGTATCCGACCCACAGATCGCTCCCGACGGCAAGTCGATTGTATTTGTCCGCAAGCATGTCGGGGAGAAGAACAACTTTGTCACCAACATCTGGTCGGTGTCGACCGATGGGGGCGAACCGCGACAATTCACCTCCGGCGGCAAAGATCAGCGTCCTCGCTTTTCGCCCGATGGTACCCGGCTGGCGATCGTCTCGGACCGTGAGAAAGGGGGGGCACAGATTCTGACGATGTCGACCGGCGGGGGGGAGGCGACTCCTTTGACGAAATTCCCCGAAGGATCCATTGGGGAGTTCACCTGGTCCCCGGATGGCCGGTGGATCGCCGTCAGTTTTCGCGAACAGGAGGCGGCTTGGACCGAGACCGCAAAAAAGGCCCGGACCGAATCGGGAGAAAATGACCCGCCTCGCGTCTTGGACGACATGTGGTATCGCCTGGATGGCGATGGATACTTCAACGGTCAGCGGTACCAGTTGTATGTCCTGGACGCCGTCACGGGAGAGACCCGCCATGTCTACCGAGACGATACGCTGGGGGCCTTTTCGTTCGATTTCTCACCTGACTCCACACAACTGGTGATCGCGACGAACCGTCACCCACGGGCGATTCTGCATCCAGAATTCGACGAATTGATGCGCTGGAATCTGACGACCGGGGAATTCACGCCGATCCCCGGGCTTCCCGAGGGCCCCAAATCCTCCGTCGCCTGGTCACCCGACGGGAAACACATCGCGTACGCCGGCCGGGTTGGAAAAGATGGCGCGTACAGTGTCGAGAATCTTGAGTTGTTCATCTGCGATCCCGAACAGGGTCAGGCCCGCAGCCTGACGGCGGGTACGGACGAATGTCTGCTCGCCGTCAGTATCTCCGATTCAGCCGAAGCCGCGTTCGCGCCGCGATTTGAATGGAGTCCCGATAGCAAACGCCTGTACGCGAAGTTTGGCAAGCACGGAAGATCGCACATCGCGTCGGTGACGGTCGCCGGTGGAAAGTTCACATTTCTCACCACCGCGGTCGCCGACCACCACCTGGGCAGCGTCGCGAAACGTGGCTCGTTGTTCGGGCTGTGTGTGGGGACCGCGACGAGTCTGGCGGAAATCTGTGTCGGCAAGGTCGATGCCGACCAGATTCGCGTGACCCCGCTCACGCGATTCAATCAGCCGTTGTTGGATGAGCTGGAGCTCGCGGAGCCGACCGAACACTGGATCACCGCCGACGATGGTGCCCGGGTCCATGTCTGGATGCTGCAGCCACCAGCCCGACTTCGGAAGGCCAAAATGCCCGGCGTGTTGGAGATCCATGGTGGGCCGCACGCCCAGTATGGCGTCGGATTTTTTCATGAATTTCAACTTCTGGCGGCACAGGGTTACGTGGTGTTCTTTTCGAATCCGCGCGGGAGCAAGGGGTACGGTCGCGACCACTGCGCCGCGATTCGTGGTGCCTGGGGGTCGGCCGACTGGGTGGACATTCAGGCCGTCACACAGTTCATGCGAGCCCAGCCCTGTGTCGATTCGAAACGACTGGGAGTCATGGGTGGAAGCTACGGCGGTTACATGACCAACTGGGTCATTGGACACACCCGCGAATTCGCGGTCGCGATTACGGACCGTTGTGTTTCCAATCTGGTGAGCATGTTCGGCTCCAGCGATCTGCCCGATCTGCCGGACGCGTATTTCCCGGGAAACTCGTGGGATCGTCCCGAGGCGCTGTGGGAGATGAGTCCGCTCAAACACCTGGGCGCAGCGCGGACTCCCACCCTGGTGATTCACAGCGAGGGGGATCTGCGGTGCAACGTGGAACAGGGAGAACAGGTTTTCACAGTGCTGCAGTTGAACGGGGTTCCGTCACGATTCGTGCGCTATCCCCGATCGACCAGTCACGGCATGAGCCGCAGTGGCCCCCCCGATATGCGAAAGCACCGCCTGACGCAAATTGTCGAGTGGTTGCGGCGATATTTGCGGTGACTACCGCGCGATGCCGCGATTCAATGTATCTCGATCGGCACCAGATCCAGACTGGGGAGTTCGGTCCCTTCCTGGACGGCGTTCAGCAGTTTGTCGATGAACTTCCGGGGGTCGTCGTGCGTTTTGGCACTCGACCGGCGGACCTCGTCGACGGTCCGCAGGAGGTTGGCTGCCTGGGGGGTGTTCCCTTCTGAGGCGAACCGATGGGCACGAACGGCGAGAGCCCAGAACGATCTGGGCGACTGTTTCACGAGATCGTCGAGCGCCCGTTTGCGATCTTCGGAGTCGCGCAAACGGGATTCTTCGACCTCCCATTTTTTCGCCGCCTCAGTGTCTCCCAATTGTGAATTCGCCCGTTTCAGCGAGTGGGCGATGGCACTGGTGAGTTTGTCGGGTGTTGAAAGCGGGGTGAGCCATTCAATCACCTGAGCCGGCTGTCTCTCTTCGAGTGCCGCCCGCGCCAATCCCTCGCGGGCGCGAACCTGATCGGAATCGAGCGCGATCGACTTCACCCAGGCCGCCACGGCTTTCGCCAGATCTCCCTTGAGTTCCCAGGCGTCTCCTAAGAACGCGAACCGGTCGGCGGTCTCCTGAATGGCGATCGCCTGTTCGAGTCGCTCGATCGCCTGTTCGGGCTTGCCGTCCCCCAGGTACGACTGTCCCAGTCCCTGAAAAAACTCCTCGGGACTGATCTGCAAACCGGTCGCCTGCGGGTTTTTCTCCAGCAATTGTTCGAACGCCTCGGCGGCGGAGCGGTAATTGCCATGATTGATGTGCAGCACCCCCAGCAACAACGTTCCCCGTTCGAAATGGTCGGGAATGAGAGTCAATTCCTCGGCTTTCCGTACCGCCTCTTCGAAGTCGCCCGTCTGCATGGCGCACGCCGAGAGCTGGTGGACGACATCGGGATCATGGGGTTTCCGCTGGTCGACCTCATGCAGGAGAAGGAGCGCGTCGGACCAGCGTTTTTCATGAAGCATCGCCTCGGCCCAGGCGCGCAGACCAGGGACGGTATCGGTTCCGACGCGGTCGTAAATCGCGAGGGCGTCGCCGAACTTGCGCAGGCCGACCAGTGCCTGCGCCTTGAGGTCGAGCGCCCGGCTGCTGTTGCGGTCGGACTTGAGGTAGTTATCAACCAGCTCCATGGCGCGGGGAAAGTCGCGCTGAGCCAGCGCCCGCTCGACCGCTTTCAGTGGGCGTTCGCTCCACCAGAGGGACGCGTACAGCAACACTCCGGTCGTCAGGGGAATCGCGAGCAGGACCAGCAGCATTCGACGTCGGTTCGAACCGACGTGGGGGGGGCGTTTCGGATCAGCGCTGGCGGAGACAGGTTGAGGCATGGAGAGTTGAGGTCAAATTCCAATGGTGAACGCGAAACGGAACCGAGCCGGCCGAGCCGTTCCTGCAATCGCCTGAATTCCGGTGTACCCGGGCGCGTTCGCGGAGGCAAGGGGAACCCCACACAGCGCAGCCTGAAAAGGGGAGTTGGCCCCCGGTCACAGCCGGAAGGGCGGTGTCTCTTGTCTGCGATTCCGTACTTATACTCCAAGCGGCTTGAATTCAGTCATTGGGCACCGGCCGCCGTTGGACGGGTCAGAGACCCGTCCTACCAGGCAGACGTCTGGTTTTCAGCCGCGTGGAGCATAACAGCACCTTCCTAAGGCATTATCCAGTCGCGCACCAAAGGCAACACCGGGGCCAGCCAGTAGTACGCGGAGAACGCGACCAGCGACGCCAGAGGCAGCGTCCCGCTCCACGAATTCCGTCGGACGATCGCCATGGCGGCAAGGGTTGTGGGAACTGAGAACACGCCGCAGATCAGGAAGACCCATTCGTGTGGCAGACTCTGATCTCGCAACAACAAGAAGTACGCCGCGCAAATGGCGATCAGGGCGGCACCGGTGAGTCTCGCCCGGCGTTTCAACGCGCGATCGCTCGGCCGGTGCCAGAGTTCGAGTGAGTAGGCCAGCGATGTTTGAAACGCTCCATAAATCGCGGCGGGCCAGGTCAGCACGAAGTCGTTGGTGAACCGATTGGCAAGCGGCGTCACCACGATTCCCAACACAATGAGCGTCCATCCCAAAGACGCGAACGCCCACTCGTGGAGCGCGTGGCTCGACGCATCGCAACCAATTGCCTCGAGACCACGGTCAACGGTGTTTCTGGCGTGTTGGCGATGTGTGACGCACATCGAAAGAACGCACGCGGGGGACCAGCAACCGAGAAGGCAGAACAGGTACCAGCGCACCAACTCACTTGGTTCCGCCCGCATGAAAGGATGCTCGCGCTCGCCACCCAACAACCAGGCCCAGTGCCAGCGACGCCAGAGTGGCCGGGTTGGAAGTGTGGCGATGGCGTCGCGCGGGGGATTGACTGGATCACCAACTCCCAGCCAGAAGCAGGTGGCCCGGCCGTGCGATCGGACAATCACCCGCCCGTCGGCCAGCGCGGGGGCTGTCCAGCACACCTCGTCTTCGAAGACGGTCCGCCGGCCCAGCTCCAGGTATTGATCACGGTCGGCTCGCGCCAGGATCAATTCCCCTTTGTCATTGAACAGGATGAGTTTCCCATCGGCGACGATCACGGTCGCATGTCCCGGATCACTCGACGACCAGCGAACTTTGCCGTCATTGGCATTCAGGCAACGGAATTCACCGCGCGATGGACGGTGCGCCTTCGCCTGCACATCTTTCAAGTCGAAGCCGTAGATCGCTCCCTCGAACGCGACGCTGGAGGCGGTATCGTTCGAGAGTGACGGGGATTGCCAGGCGATTTTTCCCGACAACTTCGGATCACCACCCTCCGCGCGTTCCGTTTGCAAACGATACGCGCTCGCGCCGGCGCGAAAGGGAGAACTGACCACCAGCAACGAGTCGGCGAACAACGGGGACGCGGCGTGTTCGTCGTAGCCTGCCGACAGATCCAGTCTCCACACTTCGCGTCCGGTTCTCCGTTCATGAACCACCAGGCAGTTCTGCAAGAAATTGGCAACCAGCTCGACACCATCAAGTTCGAACGGCGTGGGGGTACAGTAACTCGCCGGGTCATCGCCATGGCTCCAGAGACGCGAGCCATCTTTCAGACTCAAGGCGACGACGGCGGCGTTTTTTCCACCGACCGGAAGGTAGATTCGGCCGTCGCGCACCAGGGGTGAAGCCGCGCAACCAAACCCGGTTCCCGAAAGCCCATACACTTTCTTGAGATCGACCTGCCAGATCTCGCGGCCTTGTTGAAGATCGAGACAGCCCAACAGGCCATTGGGGGCGTGAAAGACAACCACGTCATCGGCGATCGCAGGCGTGGACCTAGGACCGGGGTAGATACCGACCGGATCGTACGCCTCGCCGTACTTGTGTTCCCACAACACACCGCCATCCCGAACATCGAGACAGAGAACATACTGACCCAGTGGGGTCTGGTACTGGGTGATGGCACGGCCCCCCGCGATCGCGAATCCAGAGAAACCCTGGCCGAGTCGGACTGTCCACAAGAGGGGAGGACCGTCGGCGGGCCAGGAGTCGGCAAGTGTCTCATCGACCGCGATTCCGTCGGAATTCGGTCCGCGGATCTGCGGCCAGTCTCCCCCCTGAAGACTCCCCGCGATGAGACAGCACGCAATCAGCAGTTCCAGGGGAATCGCCCAGCGCAAACAGTGTGGTCGTCTGGTCACGCGGTGGCTCGCGAAAGGGCAAGTATTGCTCGCTGAGGCCGGTTGCTGGCCTTCGGACAGATTCACTTACGCACAGCGAAAGCGCCGGATTCATGAAACGAGGAATTTGTGGTTCCGTTCATCGTTCACCACGGCAGTCAAGTCACGCAAGAGGTGTTCAAGAAACTCCTCAATCGTCGTTCCGGCATTTTTTGGCTGAATCCTCGTTGGTGCATATTTTCCCTGAACGATTCGACCCGGCGGGAGAACCAGTACGGCTCCGTCGTCGCACCTCACGACAATCCGCGATCCACCGCCGGTTGAACCAATTTGGAGGACGCGAAAGGCCTCTTCCCAAACAGGACACAGGGGGCTGACGCCGCCCCGCTTGCCAGGGTTACTCCATGTCGCGGGTTTCGACCGTGGCCGACATGACGATCGGTGCGCTGCGATCGGTTCCTTTCACGAATTCGATCGACTTGATGATTTCCCCCCGCTGGGGAATCACCGCCAGGTAGCGGATCTGCCGGCCGCGCAGGTCGAAGGCGAATTTCGATCCGGGGACGTCGACCCGCCGAATGTAGTCGGCAAAGTGTTCACCGTTCTTCAACGGGTGATCCTCCTTCTGACCGTCGGCGTAATGCAGCCGGACGATCATCGAGACCGATCCCTTCTCCCCAATGGGGAAGCCCCAACCGCTCGCGCCACTCAATAGATGAATCGCCCGGGCGGGGGCGTTGCAGGCCAGTGTCACACTCTTGGGCATCTTGGGAGCGACAATTCCCTCGGGACCGTTCAGCAGAATCACGTTGGGAACCTTGTCCTCCTGCGGATCGACCAGTTGGAACGGCACTCCCTCAAACGTCTTGGGCGTCCAGTCGTCGAATACCATGCGCTCGACCAAGCCTTCGGGATTGAAGAACATGCCGCGCGTGCTGACCACAGTGGCCCCTTTGCGCAAATCGAGCGGGAGGAATTTCCCCCGCTGCGCCAGAAACTCCAACAGGTTCGCCATGTCCGCGGGAGTGATCTGCTTTTCAAATCCTTCGGGCATCAGCGACTTGGTCGAGGCGATCAGTTCGTCGACATCCTCTCGCAGCAGGCTGTGCTTCTTCCCTTCGCTGTCGAACAGTTCCAGCGTGGTCTTGCTTTCGCCAGCCAGCAGTCCCGACATCGTGCGACCATCTTTCAGAGCGACCGTGTAGACACGGAAGTTCCCTTCCACGCTCCGATTGGGATCGATCACGTTGGTGAGCATTTCTTCCTTCGGATGGACTGCCATCCCGGTGAGATCGGGACCGATCTTCTCTCCCTCGCCACTGTGCTGGTGACATTTCGCGCAGTTCTTCTTGAAGACCTCTTTGCCGACCTTCGCGTCACCGCCGCGGGTGGCCACCGGCAACAATTCCTCCAGTACTTTCACCCGGTCGGGGCTGGGCAAACCACCCCCCGCTTCCAGCAACTTCTTCGCGCGGTCGGCGAGCGCTTTGTTCGGGTGGGCGGCCAGCGCCTGTTTCTGGTCGAGCTTCAAATCTCCCAGTTGCAGCGTTCGGGCTTCAATCCCGTCGAGCAACGACGCGACCGATTCGGGTCGCAACAACAGCACCCGCATGGCGACACCGCGGACCGCAGGAGTCAATGTCGCCGCCTTTTCCACGAGCGTCGTTCCCAGAGACTCCGCCGTGCTGCCACCGAGTGCGTCGATGACGCCGGTCGCGACGGAAGGGGCCGCTTGCGCCGTCACCAGATCCAGTACCTTGCCCGCCACTTCCACGTCCGCAGGCCGGAAGGCGATCAGTTCCCGCACGGCGGCGATGCGGGCCGCCTCTTCGGCGTCGCGGGCGCTGGCGGTCGCCAGCAGATCTTCAACCACCTTGGAAGAGTATTGCTCCAGTTCTTTGCTCCCCCAGGCTGTCGCGAGCCGAATCAAGGAGCCTTTGGAATTCGCGGGGAGACGCCCCAGCAGTTCGACAACCGATTTCTCGGCTTCCGGGGAGAGTTCGACGGCATGGTCGCGGGGCCACCCACGGATGACTCCCGCCAGGACCGCGTCGGCGACGCGTGGGTTCATCTTCGCGAAGCCGAGCGCGACACCATTGACCTCTTCGTCTGCGGGCTTGCTGCGGGCCCAGTGTTCGCTCGCGCGGGTGACGATCGCGAGCGCTTTCTCGCTCAATTCCGGAGCGCCGTCGGCTCCCAGAGCGGGGAGCACAAACGACGCCTGAATCGCCGCCGCGCTTGTCGCGGCGTCGGCCAGCCAGCGGTCTTCCGTGATCACCTTCTGACTCAGAATCGGGGCGACGAGCGCCCCCGCGTCCTTGCTGGGAGGCTGGTCGGCGAGCGCCAGCAGGGCGGCCAGTCGCACTTGCGCGGTGTCATCTTCGAGCGACTTGGCCTGCGTCAGGGCGGCCAGGGTTTCGCCCGTCGCAGGGAGAACCTGAATCGCATTGCGACGGACGCCTGCGGACCGGTGCCGAAGCGCCTCGCGGGCGGCGGCGAGTGGCGCGGGGTTCTTCCCATCCAACGCTTTCAATCCCTGTAACGTCCACAGCGCATGGATCGCACCGGGGTTCAGTCCAATCTCATCCACGCTCGCGTCCTTGACCAGAGCGGTCAGCGCGGGAACAACGTCGGTCTGGCCACGTTCGATCAGCAATCGTTGCGCGTGTTTGCGCCAGAACGCGTTCGTGTCTCTGAGAGCCGCCACGAGCTGCTGGGGCGTCGCTCCCGCCAGCGTTCGCCGCGGGCCGGCAGCCCCGGCTCCCGGTGCCACATCGGCCGCCCCCTTCTGCTGCACCCCCGCGACGGGAATCCGGCGTTTCCCCACGGTCTTGGGCGCGTCGGCCGGGGTCTTCGCCGGTGTTGACGGGTCTTGAGCCACAGCGGGAGTCTTTGCCGACCCCTTGTACACGACGCGATAGATCCGCCCATATTTCTTGTCGCGGAGATCGGTCTCGTATGCGTTCCCCTTGCCCGTCTTGAAACCCGCCGGCGTCGGGTTGTGCTGAACGATGTAGTTGTACCAGTCGAGAACCCACACATTGCCGTCGGGACCGACCTCGGCCATGATCGGAGCCGACCATTCATCGTCGCTGGCGATCAGGTTCACCGGGCTGGACGACTTGTAGTCGGCACCAGTGTCGTTGAGCAGAAATGTTCCCACCAAATGTCCCGTCGGTTCGCACACAAACGCCGTCCGGTTCCAGAACTGTTTGGGATAGTGTCGCGCGGTATATAGCGAATGTCCCGCGCCGGCCGTATACCCGCCGAACTGATCCACTTGCCGAACCTTATCGGTGACGGCATGGAACAGGAAGCTGTTGGCGATCGTGCCCAAGACTTCCGGTCCCCAGCCTCGAACCCGTTCGTAGTACCGATTCGCGATTGGCATGTAGACGCTCGGATTGTGGTTGGCGGTCGAGCCAAACACGACCCCCTCCTCGCTGATTCCCAGCCCCCACGTGTTGTTGTTCGTCGACCGGACGAACTCCAGCTCGGTCGCGTCGGGACGGAAGCGGAAGAAGCCCATCCGGAAACTCTGCTGCTTCTGTCCGTTTACGACCGGAGCCGAGTCGTTGTAGCCCTGCATCCCCCAGATCCAGTTGTCGAGTCCGTACTGGAAGTTGCTGACCCCGCCATGGGTGTCCCCCATTCCCCAACCCGAAATCAGGACCGTCCGTTCGTCCGCCTTGTCGTCGCCGTTGGTGTCTTTCAGAAAGACCGTCTCTGTCCCATCCTGAACGATGACCCCGCCCCGCGCGAAGATGATCGACGTCGGGATCGACAACTGCTCGGCGAAGGTCGTCACTTTGTCGGCTTTGCCGTCGCCATCGGTGTCTTCGCAGACTTGGATCTTGTCGCGCCCCTTGCCACGCGGCTGCAATTCATTCGGGTAGTCGAACGTCTCGCACAGCCAGAGCCGGCCACGTTCATCCCAGTTCATCGCGATCGGTTTCCCCGCGAGGTCTTTTTCAGAGACGAACAATTCCACCTCAAAGCCGGCGAGCGTCTGGTAGTGCTTCTGCGATTCGTCCGGGGAGGCGGGCTTCTGCATTTGCGACAGCGCCTCGCCCTGAGTTCCCCACTGATTGCTCTTCAGGTAGTTGGGGATCTTCTTGCCGACCTCGACGTACTCAAACTCGGCGACATCCTTCCGTGGCGGGGTGGTCGCTGTCAGATCCCAGCCGCGGGGATCGTGGTATTCCGGAACCTCTTTCAGATCGCGGCCGACCGCCCAGCGGGTTCCGCGCTCGACCAGATTCTGGAACCCGGGATGCCCCCAGGTCCGTTCATCGTGTCCCCAGGCAGTGTAGAAGAC
This sequence comes from Planctomicrobium piriforme, assembly GCA_945860955.1. Lineage (GTDB taxonomy): Bacteria > Planctomycetota > Planctomycetia > Planctomycetales > Planctomycetaceae > UBA10511. Next base: position 40,084 of record CAMATH010000014.1, on the reverse strand, counting down.
CCGCCCTTTGCCGTGTGTGCGAACCCAAGTATAAGGCTCGGCCCGTTCGTTGTCGACTCGGCGTTCCAGCACGATCCGGTCGCGTTCGTTGTGTTTGTGGTGCACGTACGACTCGTCGATGCTCTCGAACCCGCTATAGCCCTTCATGATTGGGTGCGACGGTTCATCAATGCGGGTGCGAAAGACCTCGAATCCGTGCCGTTGGAATTGTCCCCCGACCAATTCAATGTATTTCGGCGAGTTGAGAAAACAGTAGGTGGCGCAGTGGAGGGGGATCAGCCCTTTGCCACTGGCGACGTAGTTGAGCAGGGCGGCTTCCTGTTCGGGGGAGATTTCGCCAATGTTGGCGAAGATCATCAGCCCGTCGAACTTGTTGAGCGTTTCCAGCTTCAGGACGCCGACATCGTCGGTGTACTGGACTTCGATCCCCCGTTTGGCGAAGACCGGCACGAGTTGCGCGGCCCGCTCGGCTGGCCGATGGTGGCCGTTGTCCCCGAGAAACAGAATCTTGATCGGGGCCTCGTCGGCCGCTTTGACGGAATCGGAACAGAGTCCGACAGTCAAACCAAACGCCAACAGCGAAACGACGAACCAGTGACGGAGCATTGGGAATGCCTCAATGACGACAATGAGCGGCCGGACGGCGGGCATCGCGAGAGCGCCGCCGCCGCCAAACCGGGGATTGTAGCCATCTGAGAATCGGCACGGAATGGCGCGACATTTACTCCGCGCGGCCGAAAACGTGACGTTTGCTTGGTAGGACGGGTCTCTGCCTCGTCCGCCCAATATGGCTGATTGTGTTTCGTTTGGGATGCCTCCGCTCCGGACGGGTCAGAGACCCGTCCTACGGCGGCCGATGCCGAACGCCTGAATTCAGGCCGCGTGGAGTCTATTGCCCGGAGTCAGCCCCCTCCACACCACATTCGGAACCGAGCGATTTCACTCGGCAGCCGGTATCAGAGGCTATAAATCGGTCACGCCACGGTCATCGAGTCCATGCGCGTGGATCCAGATCGGAGCCGCGACCGCGTCGTGCCACACTCCAAAAGCCGACCCGCGTTCCATCCCTCATTCCTGAGACGCACTCAACACGAGCGCGGGATCATCCGGACTTCGCTGCCGAGTCGAGGGATGCCGCAGTCTTCGCGACAGCGGCCAGAACTTCATCGACCGACAACCGGGTTTTGTAGACGACGATATTGGCCGGCAGGTCGGCGAGTGAATGGAGTACGCTGTTCGCCACCGCCAATACGATGGGTACGTCGGCGAAAGTCCGCAAAACCTCCCGTTTGTTTGCCAGGTATTCCGGCGTCCAAAACCCGATGATTTCCAGAAACGCCTTTCGTCCGTCGGGGTGTTTCAGCGTGAAGTCGGGTACGAACACTTTCTGACCCGAGTGCAGCACTTCCCCTTCCCGAATCAACATCCAACCGTCACGCGGTTTCGAGTCCCACCGGTCGGCGAACTGTTCTTCAATCTCGGAATCGAAGTCCGACGGGGGCGGGACATGACTCCGCAACCCGTCCGTGTCGGCCAGATCCAATGCCAGACTCCAGCCCGCGCGGGGGGTCGACATCACCGCATGCAGTTTCCAATTTCGGCAGGCGAGCAGGCCCGGAAGGAACCGGGCGAACGCCGAGCCGTAGCGGCGGGTTTCACGCAGAATCGACGCCGGACCGTCAAATCGAAACTGGTGGGTACCGTCCGGCAACAGCAGTATCGAATGCATGAGCCGGGCGAGTTTCGCATAGCGCAAAATCGTCTTGAAATCCTCCCTCGCCCAAACCGTCAGTTGAATGGCGTCGAACAACGCGACCTGCACCTGGGCGACATTGTACCGCGACAGAAACGCCGACGCGGAGGAGTATCCGGTAAAGGTCAGCATCCGCTGGAATTCGATGACGTCGGAAAACAGGCTCGCCTCAATTGCGCTCCACGTCGTCTGGAGTTCTTCCCCGATTTCGCGTTTGACGGTCCGTTCCCCCCCGGGGATTTGATCACTGCGCGTGCGGCGTAATGGATGCCGGGGGGCGGCGAGACGAAAAACCCGCTGCCTCAATTCGGCGGCTTTTCCCGAGGAGTCGAGGTCGTACTCGGCGGCGTCGTCCAGCAGTTTGCAAAACGCCTTCACCCGGCGGAGCGGGCAATCGTCTTCGTGTTCGAACAACGCGTCGACCTGCCGATGGAGATCGCGTCGCAACCGGCCGGTTCCCTCCCGGTAAATGCGCAGCATCTGCTCGGCAAGGGGGATGTAATGGGCGTGCGCCGCACGCGTCAACCGGTCCGGGATGACGATGCCGCGGCGGTAGTCAAATTCGGCGAGTGCGTGTTCCCGAGTAAGCATCGTGACTGCGCCTTTGGCGCGAGCGGTCTTCGTCTCCGGTTTCGACGCAAACGACTTCGTACAGAACGGCACGCGCATTCCCCGAACGTCGGAGAATGCGTCCCAGTCGCTGCCGGGCCTGGCGGGTCGACGCCTGACCGCCGATCACAATCGCCGTCTTCACTTCGGGGAGATCGACCCCTTCATCAAGAACCTGGTTGGCGACCAGCACAGGGTATACACCCGATTCCAGACCGCGGAGGTAATCGAGACGTTCCTCTTTCCGGGTATGACTGAGCAGACAGGGAACGAGAAACCGGACGGAGACGTCGCGGGCCATCGCATTGGAACCGACAAAGACCAGCACCGGTTCGCCTGCGTGCAGTCGGAAGAGATCTTCGAGGATGCGGAGTTTCTCTTCCGCGCGGTCTTCAATCGCGACTTTGGCACGGAACGCCCGGTTCATTCGGCGGGCTTCGGGGGAGTGCATCATCTCGCGACAGAGTTTCTCCCAGGTGAACGATTTGTCGTCCTGGGTGCGTTTGACGAAATAGTCGCGCAAGTCACGCGACAGAAGATCGTAACGCGTCTGCTCCTCTTCGGAGAGATGGACGGGAACGCGAACGACATCATATTCGGCGAGCGACGCGCCACGAACTTCCGAGAGAGGCAATTCGTAGAGAGTGGGACCAATCAGCCAATTGAGATCCACATGCCGGCCATCGCCCCGCTCAGGAGTCGCGGTCAGTCCGAGTCGAAAGGGAGCGGCCGATTGAGCCGCCGCGTCACGTCGCATGGCACCGGGCAAATGGTGACACTCATCAAACACAATCAACCCAAACCGGTCGCCGAACTTTTCCATGTGGATACAGGCGCTGTCGTAGGTCGTTACGGAAACGGGCTGCACGCGAAACGTGTTGTCCCCGACGATTCCCGCGTCGTAACCCAGACTTTCGAGAATGCGACGATGCCACTGGTACATCAAGTCGCGCACCGGAGCGACGACCAGCGTCGAGACCGCGGTCTGACGCATGATCTCCAGAGCGACTTCGGTCTTCCCCGTTCCGGTCGGCATGATCACGCAACCCCGGCGGGCGGCGAGCCAGGCCGAGACCGCTTTGATCTGTTCAGGGCGCAGTTGGCGAACGTTGACTTGCGGCCAGTGGATCGGTTGCCATGCGGGAACCTGATCATCGAGCGGCAGATTCCCCGCCAGGATGGCCGGGGCCAGATCGGGATAGTGGCGGGCATCGCAACGCCACGCCGCGACGCGGGGATCCCACTGCCAGGGAATTCCCCCGGTCGCCTCGTTGGGATTGGTCTTTCCCGCCCCCTTCAGCAGCAAGGTTCCCGCATCGAAACGGAGGGGAACGTGACGGTGACCCGAGACGGACATTGTCGAGAGGCGACGGACCAGGGGGTGCCGCGAATTCGCGGTGAACTCGGGAAATGGTTGTGCGTAGAAGTCGCCATGATCGCAGGATGGGGCGCTGCGGGTCAACCAAAAAAAGAACCCGCGTTCAAAAATTGAACGCGGGTTGAGGCAGAATCAAAATGAGTTCGTCCCGAGGAAGATACTGGAACGACGCACAGTTTCGAAAAGCAAACCCCAGGGGGAATGCAGCGAGCCAGATCAGGTCGATCCGCAGATCCAATCCTATCGAAAGCTGGCTGCGATCCCGCCACCTCCCCTCGCCGTCCTCGACCGGTCATTGCTGGCCCGGTCGACTGATGGCTTACGTGCGGGAGGGGGCGATGGGATTAAAGGTCGTCTTCATCCGACTCGTCGAGCGGGATGAGGGGGGCTGAGGGAATCGCGAGACCGTGATTTCCCATCAACTGCAGTTCATTCGGGCCGTGATCGTAGCAGTCCGCATCATGCCACAACGGCATTCCCGCCGCATAGCGGGCCGACAGCATCAGAACTTTCTCTTCCGATCCAGGCCGTGCGGTTGTCGGCGCCGACGGATTGATTCCCATGGCAGCGAACTCCTCGAGGTCGAACGTGGCGCCGTCGTCGTAGTCGTAGTCGAGGTCGTCCAGGTTCTTGTGGTCGATGTCGTCTCCAACCTCTTTCGGCATAAAACTCTTCTCCATCACAAAACTGATCGCGACTTGAAATCGGGTAGGAACTCAAGGGTGAGCCCAAGATTCTCGATGGACTCGAGAGGCTCCGCGGGGGGGTGGGGTGGGCCGTGGAAATCAACGCGATTTCCATGTCAAGTTCACATTCTTCGCACTTTTTGGGGAAAGTCAAACAAAAAAATCCTAATCCGAGGATTTTCTCGGTTTTGGATGACCCGGAACCGGGTTCACTTTCCCTCTCCACCCCAGTCGGACACTCGCGAACACAAGACTCATGGGCCTTCGCCGATCCACAAAGATCGGGCCTCTCAACTGACTCTAGCGGCCCGGTCGCGAAACGCGGTACCGCTTCAGCTTGCGATCCAACGTCGACCGTTCGATACCCAGAATCTGAGCCGCTTGCGATTTGTTCCAATTGGTTCGGTCAAGCACCCCCAAAATGTGCTGCTGCTCGAGCGACTCCAGCGAAATATCTCCAAACGTCCCCGGCTCGGCCGCCGCGACGGCCGCCGCCGCCAGCCGCGACGTCTCCCCGCCCCCCAGCCCCGACAGGTACACGTCATGAACCTCCACGAGATCCCCCAGACACAACACCATCGCCCGTTCAACGGTATTCTGAAGTTCACGCACATTTCCTGGCCAATCATACGCGGTCAGTTTTTCCATCGCCGCCGGCGAAAATCCCCGAACCTGCCGGCCTGTCTTCGCCGCGAATCTCCGCAGGAAATGATCGGCCAGCAGCGGGATGTCGGTGGGATGTTCCCGCAACGGCTCGGCGTACAGTTCCACCACCTGCAGCCGGAAATATAAATCCTTCCGAAACTGCCCCTCCTCCACGGCCCTCTCCAGATCCCGGTTCGTCGCGGCCACCACCCGCACATCGACATGAACGGGCGTCGATCCCCCCACTCTCTCAAACGGATGCCCTTCCAGAACTCTTAAGAACTTCGCCTGGATTGTGCCCCCCATCTCCCCCACTTCATCCAGAAAAAGTGTCCCTTTGTGCGCTTGCTCGAACTTGCCGATCTTGCGCGTCGTCGCCCCGGTAAACGCCCCTTTTTCGTGGCCGAAAAGTTCGCTCTCCAGCAAACTCTCGGTGAGAGCCGCGCAGTTCATGCAGACGAATGGCCCGTTGCGACGCCGGCTCGACATATGGATCGCCCGCGCGACCAGCTCCTTTCCCACCCCGCTTTCCCCCCGAATCAACGCGGTCGCGTCGGTTGGGGCGATCCGCCCGATTTTCATCTTCAGCGTCTGCATGCTGGGACTGCTCCCCACCAGATCGCTTTCGATCCCCAATTGTTCCCGCAACTTCGCGTTGTCGTTCCTTAACTGGGCCAGCCCCTCGGCCAGCTTCTCCTGCTTCAGCAACTGATCGAGTGCCCCCGCGCACTGGTCGGCGACCGCCAGCGTGTAGTGCAGATCATCTTCTTCCAGCGGTTTCGCCGGATTCGTGGAATAGAGGTGAATCAGGCCGTAGATCTTTCGCTCGTGGCGAATCGGGGCACAGATCACACTCTTCACCGAGATCTCCCCCAGGCTGTCCCGCTCCCGCAGGGCGCTGTCATCCTCGGCATCCTTGGCCAGAATCGCTTCGTGATTCCTCAGCACCTTCGACGAGAGATAGACGGAGACGGGTTGATATTCTTGCTGCGTTGGCGACCGGAAGGCGACAACGGTCAAATCCGCAGGATCGGCCGCCGACGCCACCGCTGCAGGCAACAGCAGGAGTGCCGAAATGTCGGCCGATGTCCCGGCGGCCAGCCCGTTCAATACCGCGTCGGCGAGCTGTTTGGAATTCGTCGCTTTGCCCATTTCGAGCGCCAGCCGATACAACGCGGCCAGTTCCCGCCCGGGGCGGTACGGTTCCAACTGCTTCGTCCGGTCACCCGAAATGTAGGCGTTACGGGTGATGGCTCCCTGAATGGTTGGTTCCTGGACGGTCGCAGAATAAATCGCGACGTCGGCCGCCGTGTCGCGTTCCGGATCCTCGGGATCGGCATCACCGCTCGAATAGACGGTCGCCAGGTCGAACGTGAAAACCAACTCGCAGGGACCAATCTTGATCGATTGGCCCGGGCCGAGTGGGGCCTCCCCTTCCAGTGGCTCTCCGTTGAGCGTCGTTCCGTTGCGGCTTTGGAGATCACGAACGAACCATTCGCCGTTCCGTTCCGTGACTTCGCAATGATGCCGGCTGCAGATATCGTCGTGAACGACGATCGAATTGGAAGGCGCGCGACCGATCGTCATCGCCTTGCCGGGAATGAGGCGATGAACCTCCTGAAAATGCGTTCCCTCTCGAACGACCAGATAGGCGCTCATTCGATTTAGAAAGCTTCCTGTTCAGGTTTCCAAGGGGACTGCGAATGGGACCGGAAGGGGGATTATAGCCCGCGCGGGGAGGGGGGCGAAAGTCGGGCCGCGAAAAACCGGTGCCGCATCGGCGTTATTGCAGTTGCCCCCGAGATTTTCCCGAGGTGTTTTGGTGACGTGATCGTTCGACGCGCGAACGATCACGTCAACGCCATTGAGGTTTCAACCCAAGAATTCACAGAGAGACACGGGCGATGGGGCGACTGGTTCCGTACGGTTGTTTGGTTGTGGGATTGGCGTGGGGACTGGCAAGCGTTCAAGCTCAAGAGAGTCTGACCGCTGACATCGTGAGCCGAACCAAGTCGGCCGTGGTGTATGTGAAATCGGGCAAAGGGGCCACACAGCAGTCTGGATCAGGCTTTGTCATTCGGGTGACCGACGACACCGCCCTGGTCGCCACCAATCAGCATGTGGTGACCCAACGCGGGGCGCGGCCGAGATCCAACCTGAATCCTCGTCCGGGAGCCTCGGGATTTTCCCACCGCCCCCCCCGCGACGAATGGCACGGTCCAGGTCGTCTTCCATAGCGACGGTTCACTGAATCCCGGAAACAGCGGCGGTCCCATCATCAACGCGAAGGGGGAATTGCTGGGGATCGCTGTGGAAGCGATTCGGGGGAGCAATATCGGGTTGGCGATTCCCACGGCCGAACTCGAGTCGGTGCTGAGCGGCAACGTGGGGAAACCGACCGTGATGGTGTATCAAGAGAATGCCGACGCGCCTCCCCGCGTTCAGGTTGAACTTCCCGTCATGGATCCCCTGGGGAAACTGGGGGAAGTGTCGATCCGGTACGTTGAGGGACTGGTTTCGACCGAGATTGGTGGTCCCGTGAAATCGATTGTCAGCGAGGGGGCCGGAGGAATTGCCAATGTGCGGGTGGACGGTGTCGTGGGGCGAGCTGACCTGCCGATCGAACTCCCCAAGTCGAACGAAACCCGACAGGTGACGGTTCAGCCCAAAATGGTTGATCCCGAGGGCAATGTCGTGCTGTTGCCTCCCACAGTGTTGGCCATCTCGGGAGCCAACGTGGTCCGGCCGACCCGGCCGGGGGCGACCGGTACCGCCCGCAATTCACGGACGCGCCCCCGTACTCCCGCGACCCGGCCGTCGGCTGAAGGATTTCCCACCACACCGGCTACGGAAGTCGAAGAACCGGTCAGTCCCCCGGCGGTGAAGGTGCCCGCAGAAAAGCCGCCGACAAAAGGCGGGTTTCCGGCATTTCCGCCGCCAGCGAAACCGAGCCAACCGGGGCCGAAGTAAGGTTCCGTTAAGAAAAAGCCGTGGTTGTGTTGGGTTCAACGGGGCGATTTCGGCAACGTAGCCCGCACTTTCTGAGTGCGCGGCCCGCTGTTGGTGCGCCGTCCGAGAGACGCACTTTGGGTCGCCGTCGACATTGCCGGAACTGTGTCTTAATAGATCGGCGTTGACGGAAGCGGATTGGCGGAAAGGTACCGACCGGGTCGTGGGGATGGCCTTCGGGCGTGTTTTTTCGCGGCGGACGCACATGGGGCCGGCACTCAGAGAGTGCCGCCTACGTTGTGCAGTTCGGGCGACGCACTTTGGGCCGCCCAAGACATTGCCGGAGATGTGTGTCAATGCGTCGGGTCAACGCGTTCGCTTGACGGTGCGATTGGGCGAAACATTACAAGCAGGTTGACGTGGATGAAGAGATCCCCATCAGGGGACGGAGTGAACCAGCATCACATCGTGCCCGACGGTCGAAGTTCCGGACGACGCGATCAGGATGATCTTCGCTCCCGAACGCAACACTCCTTCCCGCTTCCCCCAATCAACAACGAACTTCAGGATCTCGGGAGGTGTCGCCTGGCTGATGGGCGTGCAAAGCGGAGTGATGCCCCAATAGAGGGCCAGGCGTCGCGCGGTTTCTTCGGACGAGGTCAGTGACAACACGGGAGTCTGACTCCGTTGCCGGGAGATCGCGAGCGCGGTCTTGCCCGTTTTCGTCACCACCACAATCAGGTCGGCCGTCAAATGCTCGGCGGCTCGCACCGCACCGACGGTGACCGCCTCGGTCACCGCCATCGCCCGCGATCGCAACTGACTGAACGGGTCGTTGCCTCGCGCGGGGGACAATACCCGTTCCGCCTCATGCGCGATGCGGTTCATCGTGCGGACCGATTCGACCGGGTAGTCGCCCACCGCCGTCTCCCCCGAGAGCATCACGGCATCGGTTCCATCGAGAACCGCGTTGGCGACATCGGTCGCCTCGGCTCGCGTCGGGCGGTTGCAGTGCGTCATGCTCTCCAGCATCTGTGTCGCGGTGATCACCGGGACACGGTGCTGATTGCACAGGCGAATGATTCGCTTCTGGATCATGGGAACCTGAGCGAGGTCGACCTCGACCCCCAGATCCCCCCGGGCGACCATCACCACATCGGTCTGCTCCAGGATCTGGTCGAGGTCGTTGACCGCTTCGAGTTTTTCGATTTTCGAGACGATTTGCGGTTCGTACTTCGGCCCGAACGCGGCGATCTCTGAACGCAACAGCCGAATGTCGTCTGCCGACCGCACGAACGACAGGCTGATGAAATCGACGCCGTTGGCCAATGCCCATTTCAGGTCGGCGCGGTCTTTCTCGGTGAGACTGGGGGTACTGAGGACGGCACCGGGGAGGTTCACCCCCTGTCTGCTGCGGACCTCACCCGGCTGTTCCACGACACAGATCACCCGTTCGTCTGTTTGCTCGACGACCCGCAGCCCGACGGTCCCGTCGGCCAGCAGAACCCGGTCATTCACCCGCAGGTCGTCGATCAGCCGGTCGTAGGTGCAGGTGAAGACCTTTGGATCGGTCGGGTCGGCTTCGCGCGCGAAGATGAACTGATCCCCCATGGCGCATCTCGCGACCCCACCCGGAATTTCTTCGAGGCGGATTTTCGGTCCGGAAAGATCTCCCAGAACTCCAACCGGCCGTCCCAGAATTCGGGAGACTTCGCGGATATTCGCAAGCATCTTGGACAGCCAGTCGTGTTGGCCATGGGCGAAATTGAGGCGGAAAACATCGACTCCCGCCTGGACGAGTTGCGTGAGTTTCTCGACGGTTTGTACCGCGGGCCCAATGGTCGCGACGATTTTTGTTTTGACGAACGTCATCCGTTCGCCGGTGGTGAGGTGGGGCATTCGTCACTCCAGGTGAGGCGGTTTCAAGTGGGGTAGTATCCGCAAATTGGAGCCGCGAGGCCAGACCTGTGGGACGGAATGGCAAGTTTGCCGCCTTGCAAACGGTGTTTTTTCCCATTCTGAAAGGGATTTTTCCCAGTGCCGGCCCGTTACGGCATTTCGCGGTCGAAGAAAACCGAAGTTCGCATGGAACATCACCATTGCGACCGATACCATGGACGATTGTCGCGGGGATTCAGCCTGTCGAGTCCCGAAACCCGTTGTTCTGCCGAGTGGGATCGCCCTTTTCGATGAAGTTGCCAGTTTGGAGAGAAGTGCTGGGTCCGACGCTGCTTTTGGGCGGCTTGTGGCTCGCCGTCAGCACGTCGACCACCATCTTCATGGCATGGCAGGACAACGGGTATCAGGATCTGCTGACCCGCAACGTGGCGGCGGTCGATGCCGCCAACGACATGCAGCAGGCGGTCTGGAAGGTGTACCAGAGCAAACTCGGGTTGATTGACCCCATTGAACTCGATTCGGAACCGATTGCAAATATCGATTTTGCCAATGCGGTGAGCCGAATGCGCGCGCTGGGCGCTCCACAGGATAAGGGCCTTCTGTCTCAAGTTGAATCGAATTTTCAAGAATTTCAAGGTGTTGTCGGGGAATTCGATCGAACCAGTGAAGGCCAGGCCCGATCTCGAAGACTCGCTCGGCTGGCGTCGGCGATGTCGACCGACTGTCACACCTTCATCGAGTCGAATGACCAGGTGATTCAGCAACGGCAGGCGGAATTTCGTCACTACATCCAATTGGTTCTGACCATTCGTCAGGTTCTCAACATCGCGGGGCCGATGCTGGGGGTCTGGCTGGGGTATCGGGCGGCGTCCCGATTACGGAAACAGATTTCGCGAATCACCGTCCGCCTGGAGGGGTTCGATGCCGACATGGGTCGGCTCGAAGTCTCGTCGGCCGATCCGGCCGACCTGGAATCCCTGGATCAGCAAGTGGCCCGCGTTCAAGAGCGTCTGCAAACGACGGTCACCGAACTCAACTCGGCGCGACGAGAGGTGTTGCGAAACGAGCGCCTGGCGGCGGTTGGGCAACTGGCGGCCGGCGTGGCCCACGAACTGCGAAATCCCCTCACTTCCGTGAAGCTGCTGGTCCAGACCGGATTTCCCCAGGCAGGTCGTCCCACGAAAAGCTCCGCCCCCGCCGATCACAACACCGAGGACAAAGGACGTCAATTTCAGGTCATTCTTGATGAAATTGAACGTATGGAGCGGACGATTCAGAGTTTGCTCGACTTCGCCCGCCCGCCCCGGCAGCGTCGCGCGCGGCACGATTTGCGAGACACGGTGCGACGGGTGGGGAATCTGGTCCATGCCCGGGCGGCACAGCAAAATGTCACGATCGGCTATGCCGCCGCGCAACAGCCCATTTTGATTGACGGCGACCCCAGTCAATTGCAGCAGGTTCTGGTCAACCTGCTGCTGAACGGAATCGAAGCGATGCCGGGAGGGGGAACCCTGAGCGTGGCGCTCCACCCACCGGACCGCGAATCCCAGGCTGAGGACGAAGCCCCGTTTTGCCAGGTCGAGGTTCTGGATAACGGTGAGGGAATTCCCAACGAAGTCCTGGACCACCTGTTCGAACCGTTCGTCACGACCAAGGAACGGGGCACTGGGCTGGGGCTGGCCGTGAGTCGCCGGATCGTGGAGGAACACGGCGGTGAGTTGCGAGCCACCAACCGCGTGGAGCGTGGGGCCTGTTTCATCATGCGATTGCCCTGTGTCATTGAGACATTCACGAGCGACTCCACCCAAAAAAGACTGAACCCGCAGGAGACGTCAAATGTTTAAGTTGCTGATTGTTGATGACGAGCCGGGAATTCGGTTCAGTGTCCAACAGGTGTTCGCACAGGACGAGATCACAGTCCTCGAGGCCGACAGTGCGGAGAGCGCGGTCCGCCAACTGCGCGACGAGTCGCCCGATGTGATTCTTCTCGATATCCGCCTGGGGAACGCCGACGGACTGAAGGTCTTCGATCAATTGCGATCGATTGACCCGAAATGCGTGGTGATTTTCATTACAGGACACGGGACCGCAGAAACGGCGATCGAAGCGATGCGCCGCGGGGCGTACGACTATCTGGTCAAACCACTCGACGCGGGGCATTTGCGAGAAATCGTGAAACAGGGAGCCGAGGTGGCGCGGGTCATGCGTCGCCCCGCGATCATGGAAGAGGGAGGGCCGGTGACGGAGCAGGCGGATCTGCTGGTGGGTTCCAGCGCCGCGATGCGTTCGGTGTTCAAGCAGATTGGACGGGTGGCGGGGCAGCAAGGGTGCGTCCTGCTGTTGGGCGAAGTCGGAACCGGCAAGGAACTCGCGGCCCGAGCGATTTATCAGCACAGTGACCGTCGTGGCGGGCCATTCCTGCTGGTGAACTGCGCGGGGCGTTCACCGCAACACATTGATGGCGAGCTGTTTGGTCATGAAGCGGGTGCCTACCCGGGAGCCGACCGGCGTCGCATTGGGAAGGTCGAACAGGCGATGGGGGGGATCCTGCTGATCGACGAAGTGGGGGAATTGTCGCACGACGCGCAGGCCCGACTGTTGCGATTACTGGAAGACAAACAGTTTGAGCGCGTGGGGGGGGGCGAGACTCAGGTCGCCGATGTGCGGATTCTGGCGACCTCCACCCAGGATCTCGAGCAGTTGATGGAACATCAGCGGTTCCGCAAAGATCTGTACTTTCGCCTCCGCGGATTCACGATCGCGTTGCCGCCGCTGCGTGACCGGGCTCAGGACATCGCCGAACTTGCCCACTACTTCTTGTTTCGCAAGAACCGCCAACTGGGAACGGCGGTCACTTCCATTTCGGAAGAGTCCCTCGAGCGAATGCAGCAGTACAACTGGCCGGGCAATGTGCGCGAATTGCAAAACGTGATTCGGGAGTCACTGATTCGATCGTCGGGCCCCGTGTTGATTCCCGAGTATCTGCCTTCTGAGTTTTTGCGACAACCGGTTCCGGAAGAGTCGTCAGAGGTGGACTCCAATGTGGTTGCGACCTGGGAGTCACTGGCACGCGAGGTCGACGCGGGATTACTGTCCCAGGAGCGGGGTCTGTATCGGCGGGCGCTGCGCCAGTTCGACCGAATTGTGGTGACCGGCGCGATGAAAAGAACACATGGTAACCAGGCCTCGGCCGCCGAACTGCTGGGATTGAGCCGCCCGACGTTACGCGGCAAAATCCGTTCGATGAAGCGAGATTTCCCCGATCAAGACAGACTGGATTGATGTCACATCCCACCAAGATCACTCACGTTCATGCCCGCGAGGTTCTCGACAGTCGGGGCAAACCGACCGTTGAGGTTGAGGTCCACTGTGGACCTCACGCCGTTGGTCGGGCGATCGTTCCCAGTGGCGCGAGTACCGGTCAATTCGAAGCGCACGAGTTGCGTGACGGTGATCCCACCCGTTTCGGTGGCCAGGGGGTTTTGAAAGCGGTGCAATCCGTCGCGGCGGTGCTGGGACCGGAATGTGTGGGAATGGATGCTGTCGATCAGGTCGCCCTCGATCGCCGTCTGCTTGAGTTGGATGGTTCGCCGCACAAATCGCGACTGGGGGCCAACGCGATTTTGGGAATCTCGCTGGCGAACGCTCAGGCGGCGGCGGTCGCGCGGCGCGTCGACTTGGTGGTTCATCTGCTCGATCTGTGGCAACAGACGGCCCTTCCCGTCGAATTACGGACGCCAGGGCGGATGGGAATGTCGGATGCATCACTGGCACCTTTGGGTCAGGAACTGCTGCTGCCACTGCCCATGGTCAACATGATTTCCGGGGGATTGCATGCGGGTCGCAATCTCGACTTGCAGGATTTCCTGATACTCCCCGTGGGGGCCGGCAGTTATCGCGAGGCGCTCGGGTGGATCGTTTCCATCTACCGGCGACTGGGAGAGGCGCTGACATCGGCTGGTTGCGAAGGGGTGCTGGTCGGGGACGAGGGGGGTTATGGACCGCGGCTGACCAGCAATGAAATGGCGCTGTCGTTTTTGACGCTGGCGATTGAACAGGCGGGACTGCGGCCGGGGATCGATGTCGCCTTGGGACTGGATGTCGCCAGTACGCACTTTTTTGATGCCGGCCGCTACCGGTTGCGGTCGGGGGGAGATGTGGAATTCGACGCGGCGGGGATGGTCGACCTGCTCGACGACTGGTCGCGGCGTTATCCGTTGATCAGCGTTGAGGATGGTTGTGCCGAGGATGACTGGGACGGGTGGAACCTGTTGACGAATCGGCTCGGGGGGAGATTGCAACTGATTGGCGATGATTTGTTTGTGACGAATCCCGAGCGACTGAAGTGGGGGGTTGAAAGGGGTTGCGCCAACAGCGTGCTGATCAAGCTGAACCAGATTGGTTCGTTGACAGAGACGCTGGTGACATTGCGGATGGCGCTCTCGGTCGGGTATTGGCCGGTCGTCTCCGCCCGCAGTGGAGAAACCGAAGATTCCTTCATCGCCGACCTGGCGGTCGCGACCGGGGCGGGTCAGATCAAGATCGGCTCAGTCGCTCGTAGTGAGAGATTGGCCAAGTACAATCAGCTTTTGCGATTGGAGGAAAAGCTCGGTTCGCGGGCGGGGTACGCGGGGGGAAAAATCTTCCGCGCGTTGCGCAAGAGCCCGTCGTAGTCGAGACGGCCAGTGATTTGGTTCGGAGTGAAATGAAAGAACGGCGTGGGAGAAACCATTAAACGAAAGTGGATCTTACGACACTGTTCGGAGATCGTTAGCGGTGGCGTCCCTTACAATTGCCGCTGAGCGATCTCGATCGCCTTCATCAGCCCTTTCGCCTTGTTGAGCGTTTCCTGGTATTCCTCGCTGGGGACGCTGTCGGCGACGATCCCGGCTCCCGCCTGCACGTACGCAGTCTGGCCGATCATTACCAGGGTGCGGAGCGCGATGCAGGTGTCCATATTGCCGGTGAAGTCCATGTACCCGACCGCGCCCGCGTAGGGGCCGCGACGGTGTGGTTCGATCTCGTCAATGATCTGCATGGCCCGCACCTTGGGAGCCCCCGAAACGGTTCCTGCCGGCAATCCCGCCCGCAGCGCGTCGAGCGCCGTTTTTCCCGGTTGCAACTGGCCGATAACGTTCGACGTGATGTGCATCACGTGGCTGTAGCGTTCGACCTTCATCACATCCGAGAGTTCGACCGAGCCATACTGCGCGACCCGGCCGACATCGTTCCGGGCAAGGTCGACCAGCATGACATGCTCGGCACACTCTTTGGGGTCGGCCAGCAGTTCCCGTTCGAGCTTGGCGTCCTCTTCGTCACTCTTGCCGCGTGGTCGGGTACCGGCGAGCGGTCGAATGGTCACTTCGCCCTCTTCGACCCGCACCATGATTTCTGGAGACGCCCCGACCAGGTTGACGCCGGGGGTGCGGAGCAGAAACATGAACGGGCTGGGGTTCACGATCCGCAGCGCCCGGTAGATGTCGATCGGGCGGGTCGAAGTTTCGATTTGTAGCCGTTGGCTGATCACGACTTGAAAGATATCGCCCGCGCGAATGTACTCCTGACACTTGCGGACGGCGTTTTCAAATCCATCCCGGGTGAAATTGGACTTCCATTCCAGATGCGGGTCGCCCGAAAGGTCGATGTCGGTCAGTTGCAGGTTGACCGCGCCCCGGTGCAGTCGGCGGCAGGTTTCGTCAATCCGTTCGCAGGCGGCGTCGTACAGCGCCCGCAAGTCACCTCCCTGGGTCTGGGCGTGGGCCACCACCAGAATCGTCTTGCGGATCTGGTCGAAGATGACCATGCGGTCGTAGAGAGCGAATGAGAGATCGGGGAGTTGCCGGTCGTCGGTCGGGGCGTTCGGCAGCCGCTCGGTGTAGCGGACCACGTCGTAACTGAAATACCCCACGGCTCCACCGCAGAATCGGGGCAGTCCGGGAACATGAGGCGCGCGGTATTTCGCGACGAGTTCTTCGAGATCTCGAAGAGGATCGTCCGAAGTGTGACTTTGCGGGACCCCGTCCTGGGTGACGACCACGGTGTTGCCAAACGCCTCGATCTGCAAAAACGGATCGGCACCTAAAAAGCTGAACCGGCCGATCTGCTCACCGCCGACGACACTTTCGAAAAGGAAACTCGACTCGCCCCACTGGAGTTTGCTGTAGGCGGACAGGGGGGTGAGGGTGTCCGCCACGAGTTGGCGGTAAATGGGAACGAGACTCCCCTGCGAGGCCAACCGGGAAAAAGTCTCAAAGTCGGGGAGAAAACGGGACATGGGTTACCCGAGGGGTCGGCCGAGGAGGCGTGTCGCATCCATAAGCCGGGTGGTGATTTAGGTGATTCTCCGTGGCGGGAACGCGGCTTGACAGCCCCCTCCCTACGGGTAGAATGCAACACTGTTTTAGCAGACGTTCCGGGGATCTGTCCAAGCCGGCCGGCGCGACGTGTGTTCGCGTTCGATTCGCCCGTGCGTTGGATCGATCCAACCACCGCACGTCGTCGACCAGCCAATCCCCGCATTGGCGATTCGCCAGGGCGAACCAGGAATGAAATGCGACCGCTGCCCCAAAGTGGCGACTCTGCACGTGACTGAGATTGAAAAAGGGCAGACTCAGGAACTGCACCTGTGCGAAGAGTGCGCGCAGAAGTACATGGTGACCGCCTCTCCGGAACCCGTCTCCAGTGCCAATCCCGCCGGCATGAGCGAGTCGGAGTTGGAGGAATTGGAACGCTTGGTTTGCCCGCACTGCAAACTCACGTTTCGCGAATTCCGCAGCCAGGGGCGCCTCGGTTGCCCCCAGTGCTACACCGCGTTTCGAGACGAACTCGTGCCGTTGCTCGAGAACATTCACGGCGACACCCAGCATGTGGGAAAATTCCCCCGCCGCGCTCCGGTCGACAGTCGCAAACGCTATGAACTGGTCCGATTGCGAAACGAACTTCAGGCGGCGGTTGCGGAAGAGTCGTATGAACAGGCAGCCAAACTGCGCGATCAGATCCAGTCGCTGGAACACGAGTCGGCCGACGCTGGCGAAGCATAAACCCCAGTGGACCGGTGTAGCATGAACAAGGAAGAGCAGTCGTGGAGCTGAATGACCTGGTGCCGCGCCGCGGCGAATGGTTGCGAGGGACCGGATCGGACTCCGACATTGTCATGTCAAGCCGGATCCGCCTGGCTCGCAACTTGGCGCAGTTTCCCTTCCTCAATCGGGCCGACGACAGCGTTCGGTCCGAGATCGAGCGGACGCTCCGGCGACATCTCAACGAACTCTCGCTGGGTGGGCCGCGGTCTTACCTCGACGTCAGTCATCTCGAACGACTCGATCGGCAGTTTCTGGTCGAACGCCAACTCATCAGCCGCGAGTTATCCGAGAGTCACGGTTCGCGCGGGGTCTGCTTCACCGAGGGAGAGAATATCAGCCTGATGGTCAACGAAGAGGACCATTTGCGGATTCAGGTGTTGCACAGCGGCTTCGATCTTGATTCCTGCTGGCAACAGATCAATCGGATCGACGATCTGCTTGAGGAGCGGGTGACCTACGCGTTCAGCGAAGAACTGGGTTACCTCACCGCGTGCCCGACGAACGTCGGGACCGGAATCCGGGTCAGCGTGTTGTTGCACCTGCCGGCCCTGGTGATGACGGGTGAAGTGAAGAAAGTGTTTCAGGCGCTCCAGAAGATCAATCTCGCGGTGCGTGGTTTGTATGGCGAAGGAACCCAGGCGATGGGGGACTTTTACCAGATCTCGAACCAGATCACGCTGGGAAAGAGCGAAGAAAAACTGATTCGCAGCCTGAAGGATGTCATCCCGAACATCATTCTGTACGAACGGAAAGTGCGGTCGGCGCTTGTGAAAGACAATCGGGCCGAGTTGCACGATAAGATCTCACGGGCGTATGGCCTGTTGCGGTCGGCTCAATCGATCAGTTCTCAGGAGACAATGGACCTGCTGTCGAGTGTGCGAATGGGAGTGAATTTGGGATTCATCGACGATTTGTCGATCCCCACAGTGAACGAACTGTTCATACACACGCAACCCGCTCATTTGCAGAAACTGCGGAAGACGACGCTCGATTCAGCAGATCGGAACGCAGCGCGGGCCGGTTACCTGCGGCATCGACTTTCGCCTCCCGCTCAAGGGGATAAGAACTAAGGCAATACTCAACCCCTTCGCTTTCAGAACAACTGAATCGTAATCCCGTGATTCAGCCGACACCGGCAGTGTCGGCTCTGGCATTCCCCAAACCCGTCGACGCCGGCAATTCGCGGCGTAAAGCGGCGGTTTGAGCCCCGAGCGCGGCCAGTTGTTCCCTCTGAATCCGCAGATCCTGGCATGCGTGTTCCAGCTTGGGGAACAACCCGTTGGCCAACCGCTGTTGGGCCATCTGCTGGGCCAGATCCCCCACGCGATCGACCAGCCCCACCCGCAGACGCGACGTGAACACCATCACCAGTATCGCCGACCAGATCACCAGAAACACCCCGCCGTGAATGTAGAAATCGGACGAGATGAGATCTTTGTCGAAAATCGGATGGGCCACAAAAAAATTGTAGGCCGGCCAGCCAACGATGTACGCCAAGAGCAGGCACAACAGTGTCTCATAGACAATCCGCCCCAGACTGCCGGAGTGACGAACGGCCAGTTCCGCGATGATCTCATCGATCTTGCCGGCGGCATCACCCAGGAATTGCCCTTCGACCCGCAACGCCTCGCTCCGCAATTGTTCGATGCTTCCCCCCTGCGCGAGCGCCGGGTCGAGGCCGGCGTCCCGCACATAGCCCGCCACCTCGATTTGCGTTTCCCGCAGGACCGAATCATCCAACCCCAGGCTCGCGGCACGGTCGAGTCGATTGTCGGAAACCAGCTCCTCTTTTCGCGCGTTGAGCCAGCGCACTCCCTGCACCGCTCCAATCAGCGCCAGTTGCACCGAACTTCGCGCCCGGAAGAAACTCGCCGACGCGATCAGGCTCCCCAGGCTGTTGTAGATTCGCAGCACCGCCGAAAATGGGGTCAATGACCAACGGGTTGTGATCTCCTGCAACAGCCGTCGTTCCCACAACTGTCGGCTCGACAGCAATTCGTCTTTCAATCGCGCCGACATCACATCGATCTGTTTCCGCTCCTGTAGGTCAAGCGTCTCTTCCAGCCGGCCGATCGCGTCGAGCTTTGTGCCGCAGTATTCCTGACACCGCTCCAGTGTGGTGGAGGTCAGATCCAGCAAGTTCGCCCGGCGGATCTGTGCCCGGCGACCCGCCGCGAGTTCCGCCGAGAAGAGACCCCGCAGCCGCCGGAATTCCCCCGACGCTTCCGCTCCTCCCTGCTGCTCCCGCAGTGCCCGGAGCGAGTCGACGAAGAAAATCTCGGGAACGGAATAGTGTTCCGAGAGCTGCTTCTTCCAGTCGTCGCGAATATCGCTGTCGAGGTCGGCGCAGGTCTGCACAAACACCAGTCGGCAACCGGTCGCCGCTTGCAGCAACTCGCCCGTGACACGTGCCGAGCGATATTTTTGCTGCGTGGAAACGTACAGCAGCACATCGCACCATGGCAGCAGTCCGTGCAGCATCGCCAGGTTGCTGCCGGCCGTTTCGGCTTCGTTGGTGTCGGGATCGGGGCAATCGAGAATGACCAGATCGGTCAACATGGGGGCGGCGATCTTCGCGATCTCAAAATTCTCAATCGGCAACCCCAAGAGGCTCAAGTCGGTTTCCGGATGGACAATCAGAACCGGACGGGTCGTTGTCGGTCGCTGTCGGCCGCTCGCCGTGCATTCCTGCCCGACCAGAGCGTTGACCAGGGCGCTCTTTCCCGTACCGGTTCCGCCAAACGTCGCGACGACCAGCGGTGCCTGCGATCGCGAACGGAGCGTGTCGACCCGCGCGAGAAGTCGGCGGACCAACGCTTGTCCGCGGGCCAGGGGATCCCAGACTGAGTTTGGTTCGGTGAAACGTTCCAGCCGGAGGACCAGGTCATCAACCTGCGCCAGCAGTTCCAGTTGGGTCAGCTCGGGTGAGGCCGTTGGGGTCATGGATCGTTTGAAAGGGAGTGAATTCTGATCGTCAGGGGCGGGTTGTGTGCCCGAAGACCAAAGCCGCGATACTGCCGAGAGTGACCAACGTCCAAATCGAGCCAAAAAGCCCGCCCATGATAATCCCGATCCAGGCGTGGACCGTCCCCCGGACTTGCGGCTCTTTCTTCACCTTGTTCAGTCCCTTGATTCCCATGATAAACGCGACCCAGCCCAGTGGAAAACAGGGGAATATCGAGAACAGACCGCAATAGTACGCGATCAGCGCCGGGGCGTTCTTGTAGGGGATTAAGCCGCCGGTTGAATCTCCCTCCTCCTCTTTTTTGACGGAACCGAATTCCTCGCCGCAAAATCGGCACTTTCGGGCACTGGCGGCGATCGCCTCGCCGCACACGGGACACGGTTTGCGATCGTCGGAACTCATGAGAGGGCTTTCCAAAGGATTCCATCGGTGACTGAGAGTCGAGAGTGTACGATATCGCGATACGAGCTGGCGGGACAAGGTGGCAACGGTTGCGGATTCTAGGGATCCGAGTACGACAGAATCGTTCGATCGCCAATGACAGTCTCTAGGCAGGGTCCGACGTTAAAGAGACTGATCACGCCCGAATACCGAGCCAGTCGTCGTTCACGGCTCCGTGCCCGGCAATGAGTCCCAGGGGCCGCGACAAAACTGTCAGTCAGGAGGGAAACCTCACGGCGGACCTGTCAGTTTGGCAGACTGACAGCCTGCCGAATTTCGGCGTACGCCGTGTAAATCGTTAAGCCATTGATGCTTGCGCGTTTCCTGTCTGCTTGGCACAGCGATTGCTTTGTGGTTCAGGCAGAATTCGGAACCACGCGAACACGCACGTGTTGAACTGGCTGAGAGTCTCTATTCGTTGAGGAGAAGCTGTGGCGAAACTGATGATCTTCGATGAGGATGTGCATAAGAGTCTGCTGGCAGGGGTCGGCAAGCTCGCCCGCGCTGTCGGAAGCACGCTGGGCCCCCGCGGCCGAAATGCCGTGCTCGACAAGGGGTGGGGCGCTCCCAAGGTCACCAAAGACGGTGTCACCGTCGCGGAGGATATTGACCTCGAAGACGCATTCGAGAATATGGGGGCTCAACTGGTGAAGGAGGCGGCGTCGAAGACCAGCGATGTCGCCGGTGACGGAACAACCACCGCCACGATCCTTGCCGAAGCCATCTACAAAGAGGGTCTGAAGTACCTCGCAAGTGGTGCCGACCCGATGTCGCTCTCCCGCGGCATCCAAAAGGCGGTTCTGGCGGTCGTCGAAGAGCTGAAAAAGCTCTCGAAGAGCGTTGACGCCAAGGACAAGAAGGCGACTCAGACCGTCGCGACCATCGCCGGCAACAATGACCCGGAAATCGGGGGCATTCTCGCCTCGGCTCTGGTTCAAGTCGGCAAAGATGGCGTGATCACGGTTGAGGAAGGCCGTCAGGCCAGCACCTCCGTCGAATTGGTCGAGGGGATGCAGTTTGATCGCGGCTACCTGTCGCCGCATTTCGTCACCGATCAGGACGAGCAGACCTGCGAACTGGAAAACTGCCGCATCCTGATTTACGAAGAGAAGATCACCAGCGCCAAATCGCTGGTTCCTTTGCTCGAAAAGATCTCGAAGGCCCGCGTGCCGCTGCTGATCATCGCCGAAGATATCGAAGGGGAAGCCCTCTCGACGCTGGTGGTCAACAAGCTCCGCGGCATCATCTCCGTGGCGGCTGTGAAAGCCCCCGGCTATGGCGACCGTCGTAAGGCGATGCTCGGCGATATCGCCGTGCTGACCGGCGGCAAGGCGATTTTCAAAGACCTGGGAATCAAGCTCGAGAATGTCACGCTCGGCGACTTGGGAACCGCGAAGAAGATCAACATTGACGCCGAGAACACCACCGTCGTGAAGGGCGGTGGTTCCAAGGCCGAGATCGAAGGTCGTGCGGAACAGATTCGCCGCGAGGTCAAAGAGACCGACAGCGAATACGACCGCGAGAAGCTGCAGGAACGTCTGGCGAAACTGGCCGGTGGTGTGGCGCAGATTAACGTCGGTGCCGCGACCGAAACCGCCATGAAGGAGCGGAAAGACCTGATTGAAGACGCGCTCGCCGCGACTCGTGCCGCGCTCGAAGAGGGGATCGTCCCCGGTGGTGGCGTCGCACTGATGCGGTGTGGTGCGGGCATCGAAAAGCTGGGTCTCGAAGGAGACGAGCGGTTCGGTGGCAAGATCGTCCAGAACGTGCTGGAGATTCCCCTGCGGTACATCGCCACCAATGCCGGCCTTGACGGTTCGGTGGTGGCGAACAACGTTCGCAAGCTGAAGACGAAGACCCACGGCTACGACGCGCTCAACGACACGTACGGCGACATGTTTGACGCCGGCATCGTTGACCCGACGAAGGTCACCCGCTCGGCATTGCAGAATGCCGCCAGCGTTGCGTGTCTGTTGCTGACGACCGATTCGGTCATCGTTGACGAACCGAAGAAGGAAGAAGATTCCCATCACGACCATCACCACGATGGCGGCGGCATGGGGGGGATGGGTGGCATGGGCGGAATGGGTGGCATGGGAGGCATGGGTGGAATGGATATGGGGATGTAGGTTTCCTCAATCCGATTCGCTCACGCAATCGCATTCCGCTGGCTGCTTGATTTCGAAGACTTAGACACAACTGCAAGAACCTCACTCTGGAACTGGAGTAATACGCAATGGCAACGACGTTGAAGCCGCTTGATGACCGCGTGGTTGTTCAGCCCATGGAAGCCGAGACCACCACTGCCGGTGGAATCGTTCTCCCCGACACGGCGAAAGAAAAGCCCCAGCGTGGCAAGGTGACCGCTGTCGGTCCCGGCCGGATGATGGACAGTGGCGAGCGTTCGCCTTTGGCCGTTGTGGTTGGTGACGAAGTGCTGTTCAGCAAGTATGGCGGCACCGACATCGAAGTCGACGGCAAGGATGTGAAGATCCTGCGCGAGAGCGACATTCTCGCCAAGCTTGTCTAGTTTTCCCTTCCGCAGAGATCTTCCCGAGGAGTTTGAGGCGTGCCCAAACAACTGCTGTTTGAAGACCGCGCGCGGTTGAAACTGCAACGCGGCGTGAACACCCTGGCCAATGCGGTCGCGGTGACACTTGGCCCCACTGGCCGAAATGTGATTATCGACAAGAGCTTCGGCAATCCGCTCGTCACAAAAGACGGCGTGACGGTGTCGAAGGAAATCGAAATCGATGATCCGTTCGAAAACATGGGGGCGAAACTCGTCAACGAAGTCGCGACGAAAACGAGCGACATCGCGGGCGACGGAACCACTTCCGCCACGGTGCTGGCCAAGGCGATCTACGCCGAGGGACTTCGCAGCATCACGTTGGGAGCCAACCCCACCATCGTTCGCCGAGGTCTCGACAAGGCGGCTGCCGCCGCGATCGAACACTTCAAGTCGGCGAGCAAGCCAGTCGACAGTCCGGAAGAGATCGCCCAGGTGGGCGCGATTTCGGCCAACAACGACCGTGCGATTGGTGACCTGCTCGCGGAAGCGATGCAGAAAGTCGGTCGCGACGGCGTGATTACCGTCGAAGAAGGCAAGGGGTCGACCACGACTCTGAAGCTGGCGGAAGGGATGCAGTTTGACAAGGGCTTCAGCTCTCCGTACTTCGTCACCGACCCGGCCGAGATGAAGGCAATCCTTGAGGATTGCTACATCCTGCTGCACGAGAAGAAGATCTCCGCTCTGCGGGATCTGGTTCCGTTGCTGGAGAAAATCGCCCAGTCGGGTAAGCCGCTCTTGATCGTCTCGGAAGATGTCGATGGCGAGGCGTTGACCGCTCTGGTCGTCAACAAACTGCGTGGCGTGTTGAAGGTGTGTGCCGTCAAGGCGCCCGGATTCGGCGATCGTCGCAAGGCGATGCTGGGTGACATGGGTGTGTTGACCGGCGGAACCCTGCTGTCTGAAGACCTGGGGATCAAGCTGGAATCGGTCGAACTGTCGCACCTCGGCCGCTGCAAGCGGATCGAAGTGACCAAGGACACCTGCACCCTGATCGAAGGGGGCGGCGTGTCGACCGAGATTCAGGCGCGAGTCGCTCAGGTTCGCCGTCAGATCGAGAATACCGAAAGCGAATACGACCGCGAGAAGTTCCAGGAACGCCTGGCGAAACTGACCGGCGGCGTGGCGATCATTTCGGTGGGTGCCGCGACCGAAACGGAAATGAAGCAGACCAAAGCCCGCATGGAAGACGCACTCCACGCGACCCGTGCGGCGGTCGAAGAGGGAATTCTTCCCGGCGGTGGTGTCGCTTATCTGCGGGCGATTCCCGCAGTTGAAGCGATCCGGTCGAAGGTCAAGGGAGATGAGCGGATTGGTGTGGAAATCATCATTCGCGCTCTCGAAGCTCCGATTCGGCAAATCGCCGAGAACTCCGGACTCGACGGCGCGGTTGTCGCCGACGAAGTGAAGCAGGTGGCGAAGCCCAACTGGGGTTATGACGCCCGTGCCGCTGAGTATTGTGACCTCGTCAAGCAGGGTGTGATTGACCCGACCAAGGTGGTGCGGAGCGCGCTGCAGAACGCCGCTTCGATCGCCGGGCTGATGTTGACGACCGAAGTGCTGGTCACCCGAACCGACGACGTTGGTGGTGGAGACAAAGCCCGGGTTGAAGGTAGCATCCGCTAAGCGGATCGCGTTCAGACCGCTCGTTACAAACGGGCCACCCCGCGCGGGTGGCCCGTTTCCTTATGCCGTCCAGACCATGCCAGCGACCATGCCTGCGAAGCGCGATTACTACGAGGTACTGGGGGTGGCGAAATCCGCCTCCGCCGACGAGATCAAGCGCGCCTATCGTAAAGCCGCCGCCGCCAATCATCCGGATCGCAATCCAGGCGACGACGAGGCGGTGGATCGATTTAAGGAAGCTGCCGAAGCGTACGACGTGTTGTCGAATGACGACAAGCGCCAGCTTTACGACCGCTTGGGTCACGACGCGTTTTCCCGAGGTGGTGGGGGCGGACGCGGTCCGACCGCCGGCTTTCAGGATCTCGAAGAGATCTTTGGAGCGTTTGGGGGAGTGTTCGAGGGACTATTCGGCGGGGCGCAGCGGGGTGGAGGCGGGCGCGGTGGTCCGCGTGCGTCGAAAGGAGACAGTCTCCGCTGCCGGATTCAATTGGAACTAAAAGAAGCCGCGTTCGGCTGCTCCAAAACCGTTGAAGTCGACCGCGACGAGTTGTGCGAGGACTGCAAGGGATCGGGAGCCAAGGCCGGCTCGAGTCCGGTCAAGTGCGACTACTGCGGCGGTCGCGGCCAGGTGATCCAGCAGCAGGCGTTTTTCCGGATTCAAACGACTTGCCCGGCCTGTAAAGGGGCGGGTGAGGTGGTCCGCGAAAAATGCGGTTCGTGCAGTGGGAGTGGCCGAAAGTCGAAGCGGGCCCGGCTGGATGTTCGCGTCCCGGCAGGGGTCGAAGATGGCATGCAATTGTGTCTTCGTGGCGAGGGGGACCCTGGTGATCGGGGAGGGCCACGCGGCGATCTGTATTGCGAACTTCACATCAAGCCCCATCCCCTCTTCGAGCGCGATGGTTCGAATCTGCACTGCACTGTGCCGATCAGTTTCACCCAGGCGGCGCTCGGAACGAGCTTCGAAATCCCCTTGCTGGACGGAAAGCACGTCCTCGAAATCCCGCCTGGGACGCAACCGGGAGACGTATTGAAAATCGCCCGGCAGGGAATGCCGCACTACCAGACGCAGCGCAAGGGAGATGTGCTGGTCGAGGTGCAGGTGGAGATCCCACGAAAACTCGGTCCGCGACAGGAAGAACTGATTCGCGAACTTGCGGAACTGGAACACAAAAATGTCAGCTCGCACCAGAAATCGTTTTTGGAAAAGCTGAAGAGTCTATTCGTTGCCTCGGATGAATCGGAGGAACAACCGTGAATGATCCCGAAGAAGCCCCAGCCCAATCAGAGACGGAACCGGTCGTGAATGAAGCTCCTGCGGAGGCGGCGACCGGTGGGGGCGTGAGCCTGGAAAAGCAACTCGAATTTGCGCTCGCCGAGCGCGACGCGAGTTTGCAGAAGTGGATGCTGGCGCTCGCCGACCTCGACAATTACCGTCGGCGGATGCGCAAGGAGGCGGACGAGCAGCGAAAATTCTCCGCTCTGCCGCTCGCCGAGGATTTGCTCCCGGCGCTCGACAACCTGCAGCGCGCTCTGGAAGCCTCGAAGACCGCGACCGATGCCAGCCAACTTGTCCTGGGCGTGCAGATGGTCGCCCGACAGTTCGACGACATTCTGGCGAAGCACCAGATTACGACGATCGAATCGGTCGGAAAAGCATTCGATCCCAACGTCCATCGCGCGATCCAACAGGTTCCCAGCGCCGAGCATCCCCCGATGACCGTTCTCGTGGAGTACGAACGGGGTTACCAGATGCACGACCGCGTGGTCCGTCCCAGCACGGTCATCGTGGCGGCTCCCCCGTCCTGACCTCTTCCGAAACTTCAGACAGCAGACCATGCCAACCTACGATTACGTTTGCGACGCCTGCGGGCACGTGTGGGAAGAGTTTCAGTCGATGATGGCTGAGGCGACGAAGAAGTGCCCGGAGTGCAAGAAGAAAAAGGCCCGGCGACGGATTGGCCCCGGAGCGGGGATCATCTTCAAGGGTTCGGGCTTTTACCAGACTGACTACCGCAGCGATTCGTACAAGAAAGCGTCCGACGCCGATTCGAAGTCGGCGAGTGCCGCCTCGGAGTCGAAGAGTGAATCGAAGGGCGATTCCAAGGGAGGGAAGAGCGACTCGGGTTCATCGGGCGACAAGAAATGATTCGTCCGCTCACCTGCCCGATTTGTGACAAGCCCGCGCCACCGCCGGAACCGGGCGGAAACCGATATTTTCCGTTCTGTTCCGAACGCTGTCGGCAGATTGACCTGTTGCGATGGTCGAAAGGTCAGTACCAGATCGTTGATGAACTTTCTCCAGAACGACTCAGGGAGGAACTGGAACACCAGGGTTTAGACGACGAGTTCGGCGACGAGTGAGTCTGGAATCGCAGTCGGGCGCTGCGGTAGAATCACGGGGAGTTGATGCGTGCGTCCGCCGGCTGACCGGGGCGGCGCGCCGACCGGATTCCTCCCGCGAAACCGAAGCCGTTCCATGTTCGACCTGTTGAACTCCGACGCCGCACTCTCTCGTCGCGCCTGGTTGGGTAATTACGCCGGCAGCATCGGGGCTCTGGCTCTGGCTCAGTTGTTGACGCGAAGTGGGGGGGCATTGGGGGACGACCGGAAGAATCACCCGGCCGAAACAGGGCAGGGGCGGGCAAAAGCGGTGATCTGCCTGTTTCAACATGGCGGCCCCAGCCAGATGGATCTGTTTGATCCCAAGCCGGCGCTCAACAAATACAGCGGTCAGCCCTATCCGGCGGGGGAAGTCGAAGCCCACTTCGACAAACAAAAAGGAAACGTTCTCGGCAGTCCCTACAAGTTCATCAAGCAAGGGCAGTGCGGGATGGAGTTGTGCGAACTCATGCCACGGCTTGGGGCGATCGCCGACGATTTGACTCTGGTGCGTTCGATGAACACCGAGTCGGTCGACCATGAAGCGGCGTTGCGACTGATTCACAACGGCAAACTGTTCGCGGGTCTGCCGGTCTGGGGTTCGTGGGTCACCTATGCCCTCGGGACAGAAAACGAGAACCTGCCCGCGTATGTCGTGCTATCCGATCCGAAAGGATTGCCCGTCGATGGCGAAAAGAACTGGTCGTCGGGATTCCTCCCTGCGATCAATCAGGGGACGATGTTTCGGTCGGGGGCCTCGCCGGTCCACAACTTGGAGACGCCGTCCGGAGTCACGCCGGCGGCTCGCAAGAATCAATTGGCGTTTCTGGAGAAACTGAACCGCAGACACATGGCGGCGTATCCGGAAAGTACCGAACTGGCGGCGCGGATTCGCAATTTTGAAATCGCGGCCCGGATGCAGTCGTCCGTTCCCGAAGTCGCGGATCTGTCGGGGGAGACCGCCGAGACTCGGGAGTTGTACGGTCTCGACAACCCGGCCTCGGCGGAGTATGGGGCGCGGTGCCTGCTGGCTCGTCGCCTGGTGGAAAAAGGAGTGCGGTTTGTGCAGCTTGTCCACAATGGCCAGCCTTGGGACACGCACAGCAAAAACGCGGACAGTTTGAAGTCGTTGTGCGCGATGTCGGATCAACCGAGCGCGGCACTGGTGACCGACCTCAAGCGGAGGGGGTTGCTCGACTCGACGATTGTGATCTGGACCGGCGAATTTGGTCGACTTCCGGTATCGCAAGGGACGGACGGCCGCGACCACAACCGTCACGCCTTTTCCTTATGGATCGCTGGTGGAGGTTTCAAGCCCGGTTATGTGCATGGGGGAACCGACGATTTCGCCTACAAATCAGTCGACAAGGTCGTCACTGTCCACGATTTGCATGCGACACTGTTGGACCGACTCGGTCTGGACCATCGCAAGTTGACATTTCCGTTTGAAGGGCGCGACGCCAGCCTCAGTGACGCGAGCGTGACGGGAGCCGAGATTGTGGGCGAGCTGCTCGCATAATATCCCGTTGCGTTCAATGGCCCGGCAGTCGCTCGGGTTTCACGCCGGCTTTGCCGGCAGAGGGTTCCAACGCAACCGGTTCGTCCGTCTCAGTTGCCATCTTCAGGGAATAGCCAGATTGTCGACTGATCCCGCAATTCCTTCAAAATGTCTTTGACCGAATTGGCGAATCGCGCCTTTCGCAAATCTTCCTTGATTTCGTTCTGAACCTCTTCGAACGGCTTGTGCCGGGCTTCGTCCCGGTCCATCACCTTCACGATCCAGATCGAGTCTTTAATCTTCATCGGACCGCTGATGCCATCAATCGGCAACTCGAACAGCAGTTTGTCGACCTCTTCCGCCGCGAGACTCCCCTGCGTCGTCCAGTCGCGAACGCCCCCCTTGTCACTGTTGATGCCGTCGGAGTGCTTCTTGGCCAGTTCGTCGAAACTGACACCCGACTTGAGTTGCGCGATCAGTTGTTTCGCGAGTTCCTCTGTCTTCTTCGGGCCGCCGTTCTTGGAATAGGTGAGCTGAATCTGCTGCCAGCGGACCCGCGCTTCGATCCGGTACTTGTCGAGATTCTCTTGATAGAAGGCGACCAGATCGGGACGGTCGAAACCATCTCGGGGTATCGCCCGGCTGGCCAGAAACTGCTCGGCCATTTTCTGGTTGCGAATCATCGTTCGCATCGCTTCGACCGACAAATCCGATTTCCGCAGTTCGACTTCGAGTTCCCCGATGCTGCTGACGCCGAGCCGCTCCATCTCTTGCTTGAGATCTTCGTCAACCTGCTTGTTCAACCCTTTTTGCAGACTGTCGAACTGTTCCGGCTTGAGCTTGCGACGCAATGCCTGCAGCAGCAGTTCGCGTTCGATGTACGGTTCCAGGTATTTCTCGACGACCATCCGGCGGAATTTGCGATATTCGACCGGCGAAAGCTGGGCCTTGGCCTGCTTCAACTGGGGTGTCGCACGGACGGCGACATCGTCGTAGAAGATGGGCCGGCCATTGACGATGGCGGCGACCTCACCCTTAGACAGTGGCATCCCCACCGACGCGACCGCGACTTCGTCTTGACTGCCAACCGCCCCGCCCGAGAGCTTCACATCCTTCGATTTCCCCATCTGCTTCCAGCCATCGGTGGAAGCGACCGCCGTTTCGTCGGAATCGTCCCCTTTCGATCGCCGGGGGTCGGGAGTGTCGTCCATCGAAATCCGCCGGGGCGGAGGGGGGACGACGGGATCCTTGACCTTTGAGCCAGAGCCTTCGCAGCCCGCGAGCGCGGCCATCAGAAGTGTCGCGCTGACCAGCAACGGTCGATTCGGCGGAATCAGATGCTCGTCCATGAGTCGTTCGATGGCCGGCCCAAGTTGGTGTGGGGAAGACGCGCGGAAGGCGTCCCATTCACAGCCAATCCATCAGAGGGGGCCGGTGGGGTTGAAGTGACGGAAGGGGGATTGTTCGGCGGGAAGCGGGCTCGGACACTCCCCGTTGGGCGCGGTGAGGAGAGTCGAGTTCTTATGAGGGGGCGCGGAGTCTACACCGGAATGGCCGATTGCTGCAACAGCGTTTTTACCACCACCAACAACTTGCGTCCCGACGCGACTTCATCGGCCAAAGGCAGATACGCGCTCCTTTGGTCGACCACGCGCAGTCGGTTCCCTGAGGCCCGTACCAATTGCTTCAACCGCAAGGGATTGCGGTAGCCCAGAACCAGAAACCCCGGTTCCAGATGAATGTCGTCCAACTGCCACGGCTGCGCCAGAAGCTGGATCCGCTTCAACTCAACCAGCCTCTCCACCGGCTCGGGGAGCTGGCCGAACCGGTCGACCAGCTCGGCGGTCAATTCCTCGAGCTCCTCAAAACTCGCAATCCGCGAGAACCGGCGATACGCTTCGATTTTCGGTCGGCCCGCCGGTATGTACTCGGTGGGAATAAACGCCTCGACCGGAAGGTCAATCGCCACGTGCGCCGTCTCTTTGAGCGGCTCTTGCTTCAGTTTGCGGACGGCGGTCTCCAACAGTTGGCAATACAGTTCATACCCGACGGCGGCGATGTGGCCGCTTTGCTCGGTCCCCAGAATGTTCCCCGCCCCCCGGATCTCCAGGTCGCGCATCGCGATCTTGAATCCCGCCCCCAGCTCGCTGAATTCCTCGATCGCTTTCAACCGCCTTGCCGCCGTCCCCGTCAGACTCTGCCCCGCCTCCAGCAGCAGATAACAGTACGCCCGGTGCTTGTACCGTCCGACCCGGCCCCGCAACTGGTGCAGGTCGGCCAAGCCGTACTTGTCGGCCTGGTGGATGAAAATCGTGTTTGCGTTGGGAATATCCAGCCCGCTCTCAATGATCGTGGTCGCCACCAGAATGTCGAGACGGTGGTTCACGAACGCGACCATGGTTGCTTCCAGCTCCTCTTCCCCCATCTGCCCGTGGACGATTCCAATTCGGGCTTCGGGGACAATCGCCTGCAACTGGTCGGCGATTGTCTCGATGTTGTAGACCCGGTTGTGGACGAAATAGATCTGCCCGCCACGATTCAGTTCCCGCACGATCGCCCGGCGGATGAGGTCGGAGTCATACCGGCAGACCCGCGTTTCCACCGCCACCCGATCCTGCGGAGGCGTCTGCAGGTTGGAAATGTCCCGCAGCCCCAACAGCGACAGATGCAACGTTCGGGGAATGGGAGTCGCGGTGAGGGTCAGCACGTCGACTTCCAGCCGCAGCTTCTTGAGCATCTCTTTCGCTTCGACCCCAAAGCGTTGCTCCTCGTCGATAATCAGCAGCCCCAGGTCCGAAAACTTCACATCGGGGGAGACGATGCGATGTGTCCCCACCACCAGATCAATCGTCCCCGTTTCCAGCCTTTCCAGAACACCCCGCTGTTCCTTCTTGGTGCGAAAACGGGACAGCACGTCGATCTGAAACGGAAACTCGGCCATCCGTTCGCTGAACGTGCGGTAGTGCTGCTCGGCGAGAACTGTGGTCGGAACCAGAACCGCCACCTGTCGGCCGCTGTCGATCGCTTTGAACGCGGCCCGCATCGCGACTTCGGTCTTGCCATAACCGACGTCGCCACAGATCAGACGGTCCATGGGCCGGGGACGCTGCATATCCTGCTTGAGCGCATCAATCGAGGTGAGCTGGTCGGGGGTCTCGTCGTAGGGAAACGCCTCTTCAAATTCACGTTGCCAGTGCGAATCGGGAGGAGACGCGATTCCCGGTTTCGAATCGCGCGCCGC
This sequence comes from Planctomicrobium piriforme, assembly GCA_945860955.1. Lineage (GTDB taxonomy): Bacteria > Planctomycetota > Planctomycetia > Planctomycetales > Planctomycetaceae > UBA10511. The sequence continues at coordinate 8,364 of CAMATH010000014.1, read as the reverse complement.
CTGCAGCGCGAGCATGTCCCCCGCCAAGTCGGCGATGGCGGCGGCTGCGGCCTGCTTCTTCTTCTCCCACGCAGTCCCCGTCAACGGTGACAGACTGGGAGCCGACTTCGCCCCTCCCACGTATTTCTGCACCAGATGAATCAGCGAGACCGGCACATAGACCCGCGCCCCCTCTTTGAACTCCAGAACCAAGTGTTCTTCCTGCTGATCGTCTTTCGACAGCATCTGCATGCCGCGATAGCGGGCGATCCCCTTCATCAGGTGAACGACCAGATCCCCTTCCTTCAGCTCGAGGAAGCTGTCGATCGCCCGGGCGGCGGTGGAGGCCGTTTGTTTGCGGGTCGTTCGGCGGACTTCCCTCCGGTGGAACAACTCGTGATCGCTGAGAACGATCAGCCGTTCGTCAACCAACCGAAACCCGCGTACCAGTCTCCCTTCGCACACCCGCAGGCGACCATGCTGTGTGAGTTTCGACGCAGCGAAAAGTTCCGTCACCCGGTGCTTCTCGCCGGCGTTGTGACAGGCGAGCAGCACCCGCTCGTCGGCGGCGACGAGTTGATCGAGTTCTGCGACAATCTCCGCCGCCGGGGCTTGAAACCGCTCGACCGACTCGACCCGCAGATGACAGGAGGTCTCATACCCGTGTTCCGAGATACCCGAGACCGTCACGATCGGCAGCCGATTCAATCGCGCCAGTGTCGCGTCGACCGTGTAGTACCCTCGCGGGTTCGACAGTCGTTGCAGATACTGCCGGCCTTCGTTGGTCAATTCGACCAAGTCGACTAGGGCCACCCAACTTCCCGCCGGGAGCCAGTCGGCGGTGTGAGCTTCCCCCGTGACGGCCGCTGGGGGAGGGGCCGACCGTCGGCGGGCAAAATTGGCGAGCGCGATCAACGCCTCGTCGTCTTCTTCACTCGCCTCCTCTGCAGCCGGTTCGTCCGATTTTTTTCGGCCGGCGACCAGCATCGACAGGGTCTTGAGGTCTTCGATCTTGCGCTGCGTTTCGACATCAAATCGGCGGAGCGATTCGATCTGATCGCCGAAGAATTCGATCCGGACCGGATCCGTCTCGGCGAATGGAAAGACATCGACAATTCCGCCATGCACACAAAACTCCCCCGGCAGCTCGATGGCGGGGACGCGCGAAAAGCCGCGATCGATCAACCAGCGAACAAGATCCTCGGGTTCGAGCGTATCCCCCACCTTGAGGGTGCGGGTGGCCCGTTCGAGTTCCGCCCGGTCGGGAACCGGCTGAAGCAGGGCAGCAATGCTGGTGACGACAATCCGCTTGGGTCGGGGAGGGGAGGCGGATTGTGGAACGGCGACCGCCGGAGAAGTCTCGGCTTCGTCTCCCTTTTTCCGTTTGAGCATGCCCCGAATGCCGGGTCCGACTTTGGACTTGGCCGGGACGGCGCTGGCGGCGACCGGTTCAGGCATTCGCACCGGGCGGTCGAATTCACGCAGAATCCTGATTCGGCCGGCAAACACCGGATCGTCGGCCCGTTCCTCGCTGGGGACCGCTTCCCACGCGGGGAGGACGAGCGGAGTGCGTCGCGCGAAGCCGGCGAGGTCGTCGGCGAAATCGTCGACGTCGCTGATGCGGGGGAGAACGATCAGCAGCACGGGGCCGCCATCGGGGGCGACAGATGCCGTCGCATCGCCGGTCTCTTGTTGTGGCGGGAGAAGGGCGGCACAGGTGAGCGCGGACGCCGATCCCCAGGCACCGTCGACAAGGGCGGGCCGTCCGGCGTCGAGCGCCTGAAGCACGTCAGCGAAGCCGGGCGACTGGCGAATCACCTCCGTCAGTGCCGCAAGCTCCGCGTCATTCCGGGTGGCGGAGGACATGGGAGTGGATGGGCCGCAGTTTACCGGGAACGGTCGAACTGCGGGAGGGGACGGGGAATTCCAGAGATCAATGAATCGGCTATACCCCGCGCGGCAGGTGTTGAGTCGTTCTGGCAGAGCCGCGCCCGTCAGGATGCGGAAACCAGTAACTGCTTTCTGACGGGCGCGGCTCTGCGCGCTGAGCCGTTCGATTTCCGACCGCGCTCGGTACAATTGTCGCTCGCGGCGAGTCCGGAACGATTCCCGACTCGACCCGTGCGAACTGTGACGAACGAGAGATCTCCGATGAAGAACCCGTTTGATCTAACCGGACGAACCGCGCTCGTCACCGGTGCTGGTGTCGGCATCGGGCGGGCCATCGCCGAAACTCTGGCTGATGCCGGTGCCAAGGTGGCGCTGCACTGTCATCAGAGCCGGGACGGTGCTGAGGAAGCACTGGCGGGGATTCGTCAACGGGGCGGTGAAGGCTGGGTGTTCGCCGCCGATCTGGAGGATCCGAAACAGGCAGTGGAACTGGTTGACCAAGTGATTCTTGCTGCGGGCAGGCTCGATATTCTGGTCAACAACACCGGGTCCGTGGTGCGGCGGGTGCGGATCGAAGAGTGTCCGCTGGAAGTCTGGCAGTCGGCAATGGCCGTCAACCTGACCTCCGCGTTTCTGGTGACACAGCGGGCGATTCCCCATCTACGGGCGAGCGGCCAGGGCGCGATCGTCAACAATCTGTCGCTGAGTGTGCAAACCGGTGGAGCGAATGGAGCCGGTCCCTATGCCGCCGCCAAGGGGGGACTTCAGGTTCTGACCCGCACTCTGGCGCGGGAACTGGCACCGGAGATTCGCACGAATGCCATCATGCCGGGGGTCATTGAGACCCGCCACCACGAACAGTTCACGTCGCCGCAACGGATGCTCGAGTATCGCGCCCAGACCCCTCTGGGGCGAAACGGAACCGCCGAGGAAGTCGCGCACACCGTGCTGTACCTCGTGAGTGACGCGGCGAAGTTTGTGAACGGAGCGCTCATCGACATCAGTGGGGGCCGATTCCTGCGTTAGCGCGCGTTGCACCGATTCGAAGAACGATCGCGGTTGTGAATGAAGTCGAATCCGCAAGCGTCTACGTACGTGCGCTTTCGCGGGCCAATCATCGCAAGATCGAATTGGATCGGCCGCCGCAATTGCGTTTTCGTCGCGGAGCCAGAACACACTTTTTTGAAGGATCGAGGTCAACTGATGAGAAAATTCGCAGCCGTTTGCATCGCCCTCTTCTCAATGGCCCAGACCGTTCGCAGCGGGCCGCCACAAGCACTTAAAAAACATGCGGTCGACCTGGGGGGCGGGATGAAGATGGAGCTGGTACTCATCCCGGCCGGCACGTTCCAGATGGGTAGTGGCGAGTCGGCGGAGGAGACGGCGGTCTATTTCAACAAGACCTACCGCGAGGTTTTTCCGGCGGACGGCATGGGGGGACTGGAAGCCAACTTTTTCGAAAACGAACACCCACAGCACGAGGTACGGATCACGAAGCCGTTCTTCCTGGGTATTTACCCGGTCACGCGGGGTCAGTTTCGGCAGTTCGTTGCCGCCACAGCGCACAAGACGGATACGGAGAAGGGAGAAAAGCGGTGGGCGTGGGGCTGGGATCCCGACAAAAAGGAATTCAGCTTCGACGAGAAGTATTCGTGGCGAAACACGGGTTTCGAGCAGACCGACGAGCACCCCGTTGTGAACGTCTCGTGGAACGACGCGGTGGCCTTCTGTCAGTGGCTGAGCAACAAGGAAGGCACGACCTTTCGATTGCCCACGGAGGCAGAGTGGGAATACGCCTGCCGTGCCGGGACGACAACGCGGTACCCCAGTGGCGACGATCCCCAGACACTGGGCCAGGTTGGTGACCTGGCCGACGCGACGGTCAAGTCGAAAATCCCGGACTGGAAATACATGATCCGTCATAGCGACAACTATGTGTTCACGTCGCCGGTGGGAAAGACCAAGCCCAATGCCTTCGGACTGCACGACATGCACGGGAATGCCTTCCAGTGGTGCGCCGATTGGTACGGAGCAGACTACTACGCCGAATCTCCCACAGACGATCCCACCGGGCCGAAAATCGGCCGCGACCGCGCCCTTCGTGGCGGCACTTGGGGCTTCAGGCCGCTCGGCGCCCGTTCCGCCGAGCGCAACGGGACGACACCCGACAGCCGGAACTGCAGCGCAGGGTTCCGTGTTGTGAGAACCCAATAGGTCGCCTCTCGAGGAATGATCGAGTCCGGAATCGCAGCCACGATTTCACATCTTTTACCCTCCCTCTTGAGACTCGCTCGACTTGGCACGCCACAGATCGATCCCCCATTCGTTCAATCGCGTGGACACCAGCGAGAACAGTTGCTGCCGCATCGCTGCGGTGTGGACCATCGACAGTTGCAGCGACTGTTCGCCCGTGCGGAACCGGCATACCGGCCAATCCGCCCCGTCAGGCTCCAACGACCGACCCTGCTGCCGGGCCTTGTCGATCGATTCTCGACACTTGCGGATTGACGTTTGGCCGAGGATCGCGAAGCAGGGCAAGAGTGCCCCAACCGACAGACTCGAACTCGAGCCAAACGGCCCCAGCCGCCAGCGACAGTCAAGTTCCACAGGAGTGAGGCGGACGGTCACTCGCCCCGGCGACATGAATCGCCCGTGGACCAACAGTCCCAGCCCGATCAGGCAGGTTGTGACAATTGTCGGGGTGTACCAGAACCCGGCGTCCGGGACCGGGCCGCTGATTGTGATTGAAAGCATCCGACCGGCTTCGGCCAGCGACACCAGAATGAATCCACACAGCAGCAGGGGAATCCAAACCAGGTTCCGGCTGGCGACGGGGTAACTGAAAACCAGCTCATTGGGCAGATCGGTCTCGATCTGAATCTCCGAATCGGCAGGCAATTGCTCGGGTCGCAACGGGGGGGCCGGTTCGGGCAACAGATGCCAAACCTTCTCGGCAGGCCATGCCGTCCAGCGGTAAACCACTCGACATTGGGGGCAGATCGAGATGTCGTTTAGCACCTCGACGCGCAACGGGACTGCACAGTGCCGGCAGGTTCCGGGAGCCGCGATCTTCGTGGAATGTCCGCCGACGGACAGGTTGGCGGTCCGCGATGGTGCCCGCTCCAAAAGTTGATTGATCGCGTCAACCACTCCCTTCAATCCGTCTTCCATTCTCATTTCGTTAAACCGGAAGAAGATTGCCCGCGGTTTCCCAGAGATCTCGACCCAGTAACTGGATTTTTCCCCCGACGACGATTCCAGTCTGGCCCGGGATGTGGGTTCCAGCGCGGTCACGACTTGCGTCTGCCGGGCGAACCGAGTCTTTTCGACTACGACCCGATTCGTTTCCACCCGGACCGTTTCGACGATCCGCCGCGTCTTCACCAGAAAGGAACCAACGAACCAGACCAGCCCTGCAATCACGACAAACAGCCCGAGTTCCCAAGCCGAAGATGTCTCTGGAAACTGCCCATGGAACACGAAACGCAGGATAAGAAACGTGAAGACCGTCAACCCAATGCGGTTCGGGACGGACATCGCGCGCCCCCCGGACTGCCTTTTCAGTACGAGTTTCTCCGGTGTCATTTCAACAATCCGGATCTCGTTTTTTCGCAACAGGGCCTGCAAGCTTTCATACGCCATCGAGCCGGGCGCACAGGTTGGCTCCCAAGTCTCTTCAAGAACAACCCCAGCGTCCTCCGGCAGTCGGTTTCTCGCGAGATCCTCCTCGAAGCGACCGAGTTGCCGATTGATCGCGTTCACCAGCCAGCGCTTTTCGAAGTCCGACTGACACGCTCCCAAAGCAATCCGCTGTGAGCCCCCGATGATCTCCACGCATCGGGACGCGAGGTCTTCGCCCCCGATGGCGCGCGGCGTCAGTCGCAAATCGGCTCGCGCTTCCGGGCCCAGTTCCGATACCACTTCAGAACTCCACCAGAACAGCGTCTGCCGCAAGACAACCCTTCGACGATTCACGCGAACATTCGTCCGTTTTCGGCTCAGCTCAACTCCCCGGAACGTGTGGATCAGGCTGCAGAACCAAACCAGCCCGAGGAGCGGAAGAACCAACCCTGTGATGAACACATCGGTGGACGGCTCCAGGATCACAGGCCACTGGAGCCATCGTTGGGGTAATACGAACCATGTTACGAGCAGAAGGACAGCGGTCACAACGAGCGGCGACTTCCAGTGGCCACCCTTTGCCCCCCCCAGAGGAAGGTCCAGCTCGAGAAAATCCTGCGTCCGTTCGACAACCCGGATCTGGCTCCCTTCGGGTGGTGTCCACCAATTCTCCTCAACGTTGCGTCCGTTGAAAATCTCGACCGGCAGGCGAAGCGCGGTCACCTCCCGTCCGCACATCGGGCAGCAGCCCTGCCCGGATTCGCGTAGCAGTTCGAGGTCCAGTTGCGCCCAGCATTGCGGACAGCTTGTATTGTTGAGTTGAGCCAAAGTATTGCTCCTTCCAGTCTGTTTGCGTCGCGAAACGGCACTGGCGATTGTCACTCGAACTGGTCTACTTTATGCCAGTCGTTTTCGGTGATGTCTGCAGCCGACGCCTCGCGTTCCGGTCGGGCCCCAGGCGACTCGCGACCGCACACCAACCGCATCGCCTCGACCCGGCGGTTGATCACTGCGACGAGCCATTCCTTGTCGGGCTGAGATTGACTGGTGCCAAAAATGAAGCCCGACCAGTCTCCCACTATCGCCACACGGAAGTCGGGATCATCCGGCTGATGACTTTGCGAGCCGTTCAACTGCAATTCGGCCCGCAGCCCCGGCCCCATCAAGGACTCTTGACGGGACTTTCGGAAGAATAGAGTTCTCCACAGTACCACCCGCTGGGGGTCGATGCTGAGCAGTTCCCGCTCGAAGGCGGGCTTCAAGGCGATCCACACCCACCACAGCCCGATCGCCACGAAAAGCGCAAAAACCAAGACCGGCCCGACAGCCTTGATCATCCCGTCAATCGCGTTCTCTTGTGTCGACACGAGAGTCACAAACAAGGCCAGTAAGCTGTTCCAGATGAAGGCACCGATGAGTTGCTTCGTATTCACTCCTGTTGGTGGTAGAAACAGCAATAGTTTCTCCGGAGACTGTTCCAGGATCTGGATCCTGCTCCCCTGGCGGGCGGCCTCGGGCTTGCCAACTGACATGCCAGAGGCCCTCACTTCCGCGAGACTCGTCGCCACGGACCTCTTCGGGAGTACAGCCCGCGCCGCAGTGGCCGAATGATGCGCTCCCTCGCCCCCCAACTGGGTTGTCTGGAGCTGTCGGTTGATCCGCGCAACGAGCCAATTCTGGTCGGCATTGGTTTGGTCGGAACCGAAACCCAACCAGTGTGATCCACCGACAATCACCACCTGATAACACTTGGAATCTGACTGGGTTTCCACTTCCCGGAGCTCCGCCCGCGCGTTCGGCCCCAGTTCGGTTTCTCTTTCCGTCTGTCGCGAGAACTCAACCCGTCGTAGGAGAACCCTCTCGGAATCAACGAACAGAAAGGTCCGCTGCATCCGCAGCCCCCAGGCTTGCCAGGCGATCGACAGCCCCCCCAGCAGCATCGCACCGAGAACGGCGGCACCGGCCCATGTGATGCGGTCAGAATGCTGAGTCAAGGCGATCGATGAAACGGCTAGCAGGATCGCAAGGTAGAAGCCGGCAACACAGCCCAGCAATCCCGCGTAGGGGGAACGCAAACAGACCACCAGTTTCTCTGGCGTCTGCTCAATGATCTCAATCTTGCTGCCCGAGGGCGGGAAGTCGAGAGAGTTCCGGCCCGACCCCGCAGCGCTTTGATTCGAAACCGGCGTGGTTACCCCGGCAATCGATCCCGCCAAATCCGCCGCGCAAAACGGGCAGACGACCCTTCCAGACTTCCGCAGTGCCTCGAGGTCGACCGTCACCTGACAGGTCGGGCACGTTTGCTTGAACTCACGCATGGCACCAGATACTCCCGCATTGGAAGTCACAGTCGACACGTCCTCGTAAGCTGTCGGCCGCACTCGTGGAACGGTTCGCAACCCTGAGGAGCATCGATCGGCAGTCAATTCATTCAGTTCTCTGCCATCAAAACGCCGTCCGGCTCTCCAGGCTCACACGGAAATCGAGGTCTACTCCAATTTTTCTCGATTTCCCGTCCGGACCTCCCGTCAAGGGGCAGGGACTCGAGGCACCTTGCCGCAGTGGCCTCAAGTCGCCTCCGCTCCCACGGCCCCAGCGGGAAGCGGCACTGGGGTGATGAAAATTCGGAATTGACACTCGCGTTTTCCGTGTTGGGGTTTCGTATTTTTTGTTGCGCCCTCCCAGCGACGCGATTCAATCGCGGATTCAGGGGAGATGCGCCTGGAGACCCCATCCGGCTTGGGGTCTGTCGTTTTAGTCAAAAAAAGCGAGATTTCCCCCTTGACAACATGAATATACATTAGTATACTTATGCGACGACGTGGGTGGGACTGGCCACCACGCCTGGAATTGTGTGCAGGAGAGGGATACATG
>CAMATH010000013.1 GCA_945860955.1 Planctomicrobium piriforme | reverse complement strand
CGCTGGACTCAAGCTGCGTGTCACGCCGGGTGTAGTTGAAGAAGTCGAGCGACACATGAATCGCTCGCTTGTCTGCGCCCGCCTGACATATGGGCAGTGGGAGGGCTCGATTCCATACTTGCTCGAACGATATCTTGCCTACGGCCGATCAATGGCGTCCTTTCCAGGCTGGCTTGAGAACTTTCGAGGAGACGCACGTCCTCTGCAAGACATTGCTGAGTATCTTGATGACCAGTTTGGCATTAAGGAGCAATCTTTGGAATCGGCACGCAACGCATCGTCGCCTGAGCTGCGCCACGCATTAGAGACTATCTGGTACGAACGCTATAACCGCCGGCGCGAGAAATACAAAGCTCCGCTAGATAATATGGCGATTACGAAGTTGGTGAGCCACGACGTGGAGTGCTACGCAGGTGTGGTGCAACTTCGGACCAAAGAACATGCGTCACCTTTCGGCTACAGCGCTTGGTGGCTCACCGTTGATCCACAGGCTTTCGACTTGAAGAGCAGGTTGCGGGAGTACATGAGTGACTCTCCCCCTGATTCCCCAGTTATGAGCGCAGACTTCTTAGTGAACTATCTAGCGTTCGGACCGATGCGAAAGCGTGTGACGAAAGCCAAGGAGTCGAGTCTCCCGCTGCTTATGGTCATAAGCGGCGCGACTCAACTTACGCCTGAGTTGATTGCCGAGGCAGAGAACCTGAGAACCCAACTGAAGGACTTACCGGAACGCGTCGTTCGTCGCCAAGTGCGTGATCATTTGGATAGGGCAAGGTCACGCATTGGACCCATTGCAAAGTTGGGTATGGATGAAATCGACGATGCATTACAGCAGGTGGCCGGGGAGACCTAATACTACAGCGCCTGATTCCTTGACCTGCTTCGTGGCGATCGTCGTTCTCGTTCGCGCCGCGCGATGTGGCACAATTTGGCGAGCGCGTTGCGGTTTTGGCGATGCTGAGACCAGCGGAGGATTTCTTTTTCGTCCCAGCGTCGAAGATCGAGCAGGTGTCGGAGCACGCTGCGAACCTCCAGCATCGTCAGTTGCGGGTGCTTTTTTTTCCCAGCCGGTGTTTCTGAAGGGTCAGGAACCAGAGCGCCATCGACGAGAGAGCGGTATGGTGATGCCAACCGATCCAGCCGCGGGTTTCGTACTCGTCCAGCCCACACTCCCCTTTGCCGCATTGAAAGTCCATCTCCACACACCAGCGACAGCCGGCGACTTCCGCCAGCTTGTCAGTAACAACCTACCACGGTACCACTTTCGCAGAGCCACCAGTGCCATTTTGCGATCGGTCGATCGCAGGATCTAGCGGACCACTTCGCGTGACGTGCATCTCGGCGTTGTGCTGGCGTGAGAGGGGGATGGGCAGAGTAGACTGGTAGCCGGGAGGTGCATCGCCCGGGTGGGGTGGCGGGAAGTCGATGCCCAAGGAGGGAGCCACAAAAGCGCCTCCAGGAGAAGGTGAGAACTTCTCCCGGAGGCTTGATCCTTTGGGAGTTTACCCCTCCCGTGGACCCTCTGTACTTTCAAAGCGCATCGACCTGCGGTCAAGATCAAGTTCGAAAACATTCGGACTGTGATCACCGGCACGGCCGGCGGCGCTGCCTGCTGAAGGGGTGCGAGGGGTGGTTCGAACCGGCTCGTCCGCAGTGCCGGTATTGCGGGGAAGCGTGCCGACAAGCGGCGCGGGCCTGGAGTTGCTGGCGGGCGCAGGGGAAGTATCGGCAGAGCGAGGCGGGGCGCGTGTGTCGGCGGGAGCAAAGCCGGCAGTATCGGGAACGCAGGTCGGCGCGTGAAGCGGATCAGGGGGCGACCACGCAAATCGCATCGCCAGTGGCATGCGAGGGTCATCACCATGAGAAATTTTGGACAAATTCCGAAACGTGTCCGTGCGACCGTCCCGGGTGCTATGTCCTGTTTGAGGTGACGCCCCACCAACCGCCAAAAAGGTTCTGTTCAGCGGCCTGCCGAGAGGCTTTACGTCGGGTGGAGGAGCGCGAACGAAGATTTCGGGAGCGGCGTCGGTGCCGACGCTGCGCGCAGTGATCGGCACGGGGTTTCGATTGCGTCAATTGGGGCGATTGTGTTGACACATCTTTCTGCGAGACGAACCCGATCTCTAAGGTGGAGTTGCCCCGAAGAGGAAGGAGCGGGCGGGGGGGATTTCCGTCTCTCCCCCCGTTCCTTTCTCAAGGGGGGACTGAGATTTCTGGAGGAAGGAGGCGTGTTCCATGGTGAAGAGTGAAGACTCAATCGACTGGGAGCCGGAGACACTGCGCGCGTTGCCACTGGCGATGTTCCGCGACAACTACCGGCGGGCAGAAACAAAGGTGTCAGGAACCGTTTCCGTCATCCATCGGCGATTTCCGTGGTCGGCCGCGCGGGGTGAGAGTTCTCTCCAGACCAAGCCGTTCGGCCACAGCCGTCGTCCAACTGGTATCGCCATACGGGCTGCCGCGCTGAATCGCCCGGCGGATCGCTGCGACTTCCCCCTCGGTCTGGGGTGTGTTGACATACTCGACCCAATTCGCCGATCGACCGATTGGCCAAGGAAAAAGTAGCTTTCCCTGGGGCCCGCCATTCACGAACGGGTGCAGGCTTCCCCAGCGCCACTGTTCCGCCCGCTGCACCAGATTGGCTCGCAAGGCGTTGCGTTCGACGTAGCGACAGACGGTTAGAAAATGTTCGTCGTCCTGGATGGGAAACGACTTGAATCGCCCTTGATAAACGTGACCGAAGCCGGCTGAACGGCGATGCGCGTGCCAACGCTGCGTGTGGGTGAGAGTCAGCCAGCCCGTAAAACTCGACAGATCGCCGTCGTTTCGCGGCCAGAGGACGAAATGCCAGTGATTGGGCATCACGCACCACGCGAGAATTCGCATGTCGACTCGCCGCCGCGCCTCGTCGACGACGTCGAGAAACGCCAAATAATCGCCGTCATCGTCAAAGATCGGCAGCCGCCCGTTGGCACGGTTGAGAACATGGTAGATGATTCCGCCCTGGGCGGCTCGCCGAGGTCTTCCCATGCCCGCATGCTACCCGGACCGAATCGTAGCGTCAAGATACGGTTCCTGACACCTTTTCTTTCACGAGAGTCGTTATGGTGGTAGAACTTCCGTTTCCTGCGAGGCGACTCAATCCTTCTCCCGGGCGAGCCGGTTCAGCCGTTTCAGAATCAGATAGAAGGGGGGCAGGTAGATGACGTCGGCGAAGAAGAAGACGAGTGCGAACTGAGGCGGCAGTTTTCCCAGAACGATGTACCCGGTTCCCAGGCAGGAACCGAGGAATTTGCTCAAAAAGCCCAGCAGCAGCATTTGCCGATTGCGGATCGGGTGACGGGCGACCAGGTAGTACCCGACGCCGTAGAGCGCCACGAGCAGTCCGACAAGCTGGATGGGGAATTGGATTTCGGGTTTGGGCATCCCGATGACCTTGTAGGTCTCGTGGTACATGATCGCCATGTGCAGGCCGGCGCAGATGTTGAAGCCGGCGGCGAATCGCAAGAGGTACTTCATCCAGGGGAGAAGAGGACGCTCATCGGGTGTGGGGGGGGATTCGGGCATGTTCGATCCAAAAACAGTTCTCGGGGAGCGGCGGGAAGTTTGCGGGGGATAATTTTGCAGGTACGGAATTTTAAGTCTGCCCCAAAGTTCCGCACCCGGTCCCCAGAGTGTCGAGAGGCGGAAGGCCCGGGTTGCCGAACGGAGGCGATCGGACCGTCCAATCGCCTCGGAACGATACCACATTGCCACAATCTGAGGCCCCGGCAAAACCAAGTCGAGGGGCGGGATCCTGTACGGAACCTGTTGCAGCGATGGATGTTACGAACCATTCTCACGTTCGGTAACCGATTAGCGATCCCTTGAATCCCCGTCCCTCATCTGTCATAGTTTCGCCGATCTCTGGAATTTCCCGAGATCTGTGGCGGCCACTCGTGTGGTCTGCCGGCGGCCTGATTCTGTGGTCAACTGGTGACGAGAAATCTGGGATGAGCTCGGTGCTTGCGGCATCGTCGATCGCCGAATTTCTGGCGGGATACCTCGACAACTCCCACTCCGCGTGGGCGTATGTTGTCGCGGCGTTGATTCATGCCGGGTTGGTGTTGGCGTTTTTCGGCGTGGCCCCGCTGGTCTACATTTGGCTGGAACGTAAGGTCGCCGGGCGTATTCAAGACCGCCTGGGTCCGACGCGTGTCGGTGGCAAATTCGGCTGGCTGCAAACGCTGGCGGACGGGGTGAAGCTGATCCAGAAAGAGGATCTGTGCCCGGGTGCCGCCGACCAGTTCATGTTCCGAATGTCGCCATACCTGGTGTTTGTGGCATCTTTCGCAGCCTTCATGGTCCTGCCATGGGCCGATGGGTGGATTTCACAGGATCTGGACATTGGCCTGTTCTTCATTCTGGCGATCATGTCGCTGGAAGTGATGGGGGTCATTTTTGCGGGCTATTCCAGCGGGTCGAAGTGGGCGCTGTTTGGCGGGATGCGCGAGGCGGCTCAGGTCGTCAGCTACGAAATCCCGATGGCGATTTGTGCGCTGGTTCCAGTGACGGCTCTGGGCACGCTGAGCATGATGGAAATCAGCCACATGCAGGCGGGGCCGCTGCTCAACTGGATGGTGTTTCATGACCCATTCTGCTTCGTGGCATTCTTCGTCTACTTCATTGTGGCGACCGCCAGTGTCAAGCGAGCACCGTTCGACTTGGCGGAAGCGGAAAGCGAACTGGTTGCTGGTTTCCATACCGAGTACAGCGGAATTCGCTGGTCGTACTTCTTCATGGCCGAGTATGCGAGCATGTTCGCGGTCAGTGGAATCGCGACGGCGTTGTTCCTGGGGGGCTGGTCGACCGGGATTGGACTGGAAGAATCTTTCCTGAATCCCTTGCGAGCGTCGGGTGGACCCGGATACCTGTTGGCGAACATTTTTGGAGCAGCGGTCTTCATTTCGAAGGGTTGCGTCCTGGTGTTCGTGCAGATGTGGGTTCGCTGGACGTTGCCGCGCTTGCGCATTGACCAGGTGATGACCACCTGCCTCAAGTATCTGTTGCCAATCAGTTGTGCCCTTTTCCTGGGCGTGACGCTGTGGCCCTTGCTGGTGTTCAAGCTGACTGGCCGCACGACATTGGTCGACTCAATGAACGTGATGGGAAGCGATCTCGGCAAGCCGACTGCGGATCGAGGGTATCGCCCCTGGACACCCCGGCCGGCGAGTGAGATTCCCGAGGCGCCGGCGACAGTGGCTCCGGTCAACGCTGAGCCAGGGCAGCCTGAAACCGAGAAGCCCGTCGAGGCGGCGAACGGGGTCGATGTGAAGCACCCCGAAGCGGCGCGGCTCAATGTGGTTGGTGTGAGTGAAGGCAAGGTGCAGTCATGATCTGGACACTGGGTGCGGAGGCCGGCGAACCGGGGTTGTGGGCCAAATTCCTCGGTTTGCTGGCGTCGTTGGTTGATGCGGTGGCGTGGCCGTTCCACGAGGGAACCGTCTACGTGTTTGGCGCGATGGCAGTCGCCTGTGCGATCGCGGTCGTCGTCAGCCAGAACGTGGTTCGCATGGCCTTCTGGCTGATCCTGTCGCTGGCCGCCACGGGGGCGTTGTTCTTCTCGCTGAACGCCGACTTTGTTGGAGCGGCACAACTCTTGATCTATGTTGGCGGGACGCTGGTTCTGCTGATTTTCGGCGTGATGCTCACTGCAAGCGGGCCGTTTCTGCAGATCAAAGCCAAGCCCGGTGAAATGGTCTTGGCGGGTGTTGTTGGAATGGCCCTGTTGGGGGTCATCCTTTCGTCGGCGATCTCGGTCGACTGGGACAAGCACGCTCCGTCGCCGGAAAAGGCGGTTGGCATCGGCTTTAATTCCCCCGCTGAAGGGAATACCACGCGTGAACTGGGGATGAAATTCCTGGGGGCGAATCCCAAGGACATCGGGTCGCAGAAGGCGACATTGAGTCCCGGGTATTTGCTGCCGTTCGAGATTGTCTCGGTCCATTTGCTGGTCGTGCTGATTGGCGCGGCGTACCTGGCCCGAGCGAAACGGCAAAAAGCCCCGGTCGTCGACCCAACCTGAGCCAGCGGGTCGAACCCGTCGCACCAAGCCCACGAATTCGCTCCTCCACGAAACAACTTTCACCCGACAGAACTTGAAGATGTCGACTACCGATCAAGTCGCAGCGAATGTGCCGGCAGCCGAGCTGAACACGTACCTGTTCATCGCGGCGGTCCTGTTCGTCTGTGGCATCGTCTGCATGGCCACCAAGCGGAACGCGATTGGCGTTCTCATGGGGGTCGAGTTGGTTCTGAATGGCGCGAACCTGAATTTCGTCGCGTTCGCCCGGTTCACCCGGTTGGGGCTGGATGGACAGGTCGTGTCGTTGTTCGTCATTGTTCTCGCCGCCGCCGAGGCCGCGATCGCCCTGGCCATCGCCTTGAATTTCTACAACAACCACCTCACGATTGACGTCGATCGAGCGGATGAGCTGAAGGGGTGAACCGTGGGTTGACCCTGTCCGGAATTTGGCCTGTCCGGATTTCGGAGGGTGGGCCAGCCAGTTCGCTCGACATACTCTGAGACTGATTTCACTGACCTGACGACTTCGTTTTTCGCCGCAGAACACTGCCTGTCTGAAGACGACGCCTTAACCGATTGCCCATGCCCGGTCCATCCCCCTTAGGTTCCACACTCAGCAGCCTGCTGATCATCGCCTGGCTGTTGCCTTTGTGTGGCTTCATCGTCGAGATCTTCGCCGGCTATTGGGGATCGCGCAAGAGCAAAGCGGCGGCGTATCTCGCGGTCGCCTGCATCGCGGGAGCGTTCGTCGCCAGTGCGTCAGCCCTGGTGATCTGGGGGACGTCGACCAAGTGGGCGGCTGTGACTGCGGTTCAGGGGGATCATCACGCACCGGCGGGCACCAGTCACGACGAACACGCGTCGGAGGGGGCCGATGAACATCACGCGGAGCCTGCCGATCACGCTGCGGAACACGCGCCCGCCAAGCCCGCGATCGGACCGTACACCGACACGATATACACCCTGGCCACGTTCGGTTCACTCCGGGTGGCGATCGACTACTACATCGACAGCCTGACCCTGGTGATGTTCACCATGGTCACATTCATCGCGACCTGCATTCATCTCTTCGCCATGGGTTACATGAGCGACGAGTTGACCGAGCAGTATGAAGATCACCAAGTCCACACCCGCCACGGGCACTTCCATCGACCGGGGCGGTTCTACCGGTTCTTCGCCTTCCTCTCGCTCTTCTGCTTCTCGATGCTGGGGCTGGTGCTGGCGGGCAACGTCTTCATGGTGTTTGTCTTCTGGGAACTGGTGGGGGTTTGCAGTTACTTCCTGATCGGCTTCTACGTCGAACGCAAGTCGGCCTCGACGGCCGCCAACAAAGCGTTCATCATGAACCGGGTCGGGGACTTTGGGTTCCTGATTGGGCTGATGATTCTGTGGACACATTTCGGCACGTTCCAGTTTAATTCCCGAGTTGAAACCAGCGGCGCGACGACTCCCGGGCTGTTCCAGATGCTGCGGGACGACCACGGGCAGATGCAGGTGAACGACGCCGGCGATAAGGTGTTGCTGAAGTCGGGATTGGGTGACGAACATCACGACACCGCTCACGCCGAGCCGACTGAAACCAAGACGATTCCGTACTTCCTGTTGGTGGCCGCCGGTCTGGGGGTCTTCGCGGGCTGCGTTGGAAAGAGTGCCCAGTTCCCGCTGCAAACCTGGTTGCCCGACGCCATGGAGGGGCCGACACCGGTTTCTGCGCTGGTTCACTCGGCGACGATGGTTGCCGCCGGGGTTTACCTGGCTGGTCGATTTTACCCGATGTTCACCCCCGAAGTTCTGCTGACGATCGCATACGTCGGGTGCATCACACTCTTTATGGCGGCGACGATCGCCGTTGTCGCGACCGACATCAAGAAGGTGCTGGCGTATTCGACGATCAGCCAGCTTGGCTACATGATGCTGGGGATTGGAATCGGCGGCTGGAGCGCCGGCCTATTCCACCTCGTGACCCACGCATTCTTCAAGTCACTGATGTTTCTGGCGTCGGGCAGCGTGATTCATGGCTGTCATCACGTGCAGGAAATGCCCCAAATGGGTGGCCTGCGGAAGAAAATGCCGATCACGGCGACCGCGATGCTGGTCGGTGTGATCGCGATCGCGGGATTGGCGATTCCCGGCGTGATCGCGTTTTCGGGGTACCACTCGAAAGACGCGATCGTGGCGACGGCGATGACCTACGTCGATCTCAACAGCTCACACTTCCTGTTGTTCTACATGCCGCTCATCGGGGCGGGGATCACCGCGTTCTACATGTTCCGGTTGTGGTTCTATACCTTCGCAGGCCAGCCCCGTGATCATCATGTGTACGAACACGCCCACGAGTCGCCGTGGATCATGACGGTTCCGCTGATCGTCCTGTCGGTCCTGGCGGCGTTTTGCGCTGTCGGGGGCGAGAAGGGTCCCCTGTTCGGACTGTTGATGGGAAGTGAACCCAATTCGATTCCGCATGATCTGGTGGCGGCGCTTCCTTCGGGGCTGACTCTTCCGACGCATGCGGCGATTCATGAACGGCATTTTACCGCTGGCGTGTACGCCTTGGTGATGGCGTCGCTGGGTACATTCCTCGCGTACGTTTTCTACGGCACCCGGCTGGTCAGTCCGGCGGATGTGAAGCGTCAGTTCACTGGACTGCACACGTTCCTGGTTGAGAAGTGGTGGTTTGACGAGTTGTACGATACGTTGTTCGTGCGGCCCGCGCATGTGGTGGCGAAATTCGTCGCCTCGATCGATCGCGTGGTGTTGGACGGATTCCTGCACCTGCTCGCCCGCTCGACCGTCCTGGTGGCTCAGTGGGATCGGGTGTTTGACGAGCAGATTGTCGACGGCCTGGTGAACTGGATGGCCAAGGTGACACAGTCCGGTGGGCGGAGTCTGCGGGGATTGCAGACCGGCCACCTCAGACAGTATGTGATGTTCATTGTTGTGGGTGTGGTCGGGATCTGGATTCTGGCCCAGGTGTTTGGTTCCTGAACCCGTTCTCCGCTCCCTTCCGCGTTTGTCGATTCACCGCGAATTCCGACCTGGATCACGTTTTTAGGCTCCCATGAACCCCGATCCAACATTTCTGCTCAGTGCCATCGTCTTTTTGCCGGCGATTGGCGCGCTCCTGCTGTCGCTCTTCAATTCGAAGTCAGAAGACGGCATGAAGGCGTTCGCGAACTTCATCGCCGGCGCGACCTTCGTGTTGACGATTCTGGCTTGGTTCCAGTTTGACCCGACCCAATCGGGGATTCAGATGCCGGTCAGTCACGACTGGATCAAGTCGTGGAATGTGAAATACCAGTTGGGGGTTGACGGGATCAGCATGCCGCTGGTGTTGCTGACCAGTCTGGTGAGCTGGCTGTCACTGATGGCGTCGACGAGTATCAAGAAGCACATCAAGGGATACTTGGTGTTGTTCCTGTTGCTCGAAACCGGGATGCTGGGTGTCTTCCTGTCGCTCGACTTCTTCCTGTTCTACATCTTCTGGGAAGTGATGCTGCTGCCGATGTACTTCCTCATCGGGGTGTGGGGGGGCGAGCGGAAAGAATACGCGGCGATCAAGTTCTTCCTCTACACGCTGGTTGGAAGCGTGCTGATGTTGATCGCGATGCTCATGTTCTACTTCGATGGCGGCAAAACGTTTGACATCATTCACCTGCAGGAAATCGGGCAGGGGAAGGTCGCCGGCCTGAGTTTCACGAGCGGCGTTCAGATCACCGCGTTCATTCTGCTGTTCATCGGATTCGCGATCAAGGTGCCCGTCTTCCCGTTCCACACCTGGTTGCCAGACGCGCACGTTCAGGCGCCCACGCCGATCAGTATGATCCTGGCGGGGGTGTTGTTGAAGATGGGGGGCTACGGCATCATTCGTATTGCCTTCCCAATCTGCCCGGTGGGAGCTTTGTACGCTTCGCACGTTCTGGTCGTCCTGGCGGTGATCAGCATCATCTACGGTGCCTTGGCCGCCCTGGCCCAGACCGACTTCAAGCGAATGGTCGCGTACAGTTCGGTCAGCCATATGGGTTACGTGCTGCTCGGGATCGCCGTCTGGCGGTACTCGCAGGAAGGGGACAATACCGCCTCGATGGAATACTGGAACATGGGGATGCAGGCGGCGATGTTCCAGATGCTGGCCCACGGGGTTTCTTCCCCGGGCATGTTCTTTATGGTGGGGGTCATTTACGACCGGGTCCACCATCGCGATCTGAACAAGTTCGGCGGACTGATGGGACTGATGCCGCTTTACGGCGGACTGGCTGTCGGGTTGTTCTTCGCGGGGCTGGGTCTCCCTGGCCTGTGCGGATTCATCGGTGAAGTCTTCTCAGTTCTGAGTTCCTGGAACTACAACAAGCTGTACGCGATCATCGCCGCCTCGGGGGTGATTCTGACGGCTGGCTACATTCTGTGGGCGGTTCAACGCGTCTTCCTGGGGCCGGAATACAAGGGACCGCATCCTGAGGCGATCACTCCGCTGACGTGGAATGAAGCGATGATCGGCTCGGTTCTGCTGGCGTTGTGCATCATCATGGGGGTGTTCCCGAATCTGGTGTTCCATCAGATGGACGCGACCGTGTCTGCGTTCGTCGAGCAGATGTACGCGGCGAAGGGATTGGGGTCGGCGGCCATGACCACCCTGCTGGGGAAATAGCCCCGATCCGCGACGCGTGGTTGAAGATTTCCCGGCCATTCACGTAACCCTACGAACGGTTCCGCCCGTCGGTCCGAACAGACGGCAATGACATTTTCTGAACTGCTCACCAAACTGACCGCGGACACGCAGGGGTCGTTGCTCCCCTTCGCGCCAGAGCTGTGCATTGTCGGCACGATTCTGCTGCTGCTGTTCGTCCGCCTGTTGGATCTCGACCGCTGGCTTCCTCCCGCTCTGGTGGCAATCGCCGGCGCTGTCGTGGCGCTCGGTCTGTCGGCCCGCCAGTTCTCGGAATTCTCCGGGACAGACGCCCATGTCCAGACGATGTTCACGGGGCTGCTGGTGTATGACCCGTTTACGGTCTTCTTCCGCATCTTCCTGTTGCTGTTCCTGCTGTTCGTGATCTACTTAACGATCGTGACCGGCATTCCCGACGCGGAAGATTCCCCCGACTTCTACACCCTGCTTCTAGGTTCGACGTTGGGGATGCTGTTGATGGTTTCGGCCAACAACCTGCTCATGGTCTTCCTGGCCATTGAAATGACCAGTCTGCCCAGCTACGCGATGGCGGGCTTTTTGAAGGGTCGCAAAACGAGCAGCGAGGCGGCGCTCAAGTACGTAGTGTACGGTGCGGGCACCGCCGGTGTGATGCTGTTCGGAATCAGTCTGCTGGCAGGGTTGTTGGGAACGACTCATTTCCCCCAGATGGGTCCCGCCCTGATGGAGTTGGCCCGGCAGGAACACTTCACGATGGCCAGTCCTGAGTTCCGGACTCTGGCGATCGGGATTCTGATGGTTCTGGTCGGCGTCGCGTTTAAGCTCTCTCTCTTCCCATTCCACTTCTGGTGCCCCGACGTCTTCGAAGGGGCCGCAGCGGAAGTCGGCGGGTTTTTGTCAGTCGCGAGCAAAGGGGCCGCGTTCGCCCTGCTGATCCGCTTCCTGCTGGCACTTGTCGGTGGTTCCGCCGCCCCGGGCGGTGGACCTCATTCTCTCTACTTACAAATCGGCATCGCGCTCTCTTTGATCGCGGTGGTCACCACGACGTTTGGCAATCTCGCGGCCTATTTCCAGACCAACATCAAGCGATTGTTGGCGTATTCCACAATCGCCCACGCTGGCTACATGTTGATGGCGGTCGGGTCGATGATGGTTGTCCTGAACTCGCCAGTCGGCGAGATGTTCGCGGGTGAAACGCGTTCCGAGACAGCGGCTGGCTGCGTGCAGGGTCTGCTGTATTACCTGGTGGTCTACTTCTTCATGAACTTGGGGGTCTTCGCCATTGTGGCGTTCGTCAGGAACGCGACATTCGGCAAGAACAATACAGGGGAGGAATTGTCGGACTACGCGGGGCTGGTCGGTCAGTCCCCGGTGCTGGCGATTTGTCTGCTGATTTGCGTCTTCAGCCTGATTGGACTTCCACCGTTCGGCGGATTCTTTGGCAAGTTCATGGTGTTCTATTCCGTACTCGCCTCGACTCAGGCCCACTGGGTGATGTGGATCGTGCTGGTCGCCGGCCTGTTCAACACCGTCTTCAGCCTCTTCTACTACCTGCGGGTTTTGAAGTGCGCGTTCATTGATTCCCGTCCCGCGGAAGCGCGCGTCGTCGACGTCGACATGGGGTCCGACGCTGGCCGATACGCCTTGCTGGTCACGGTCCCCGTCGTGCTGCTGGGTGTGGCGGTCGAACCGATCAGCCGGGTGGCCCGGGAAGTGGCCGGCTGGCTGCTGAATACGTAAACCGCTGGTGGTTTTTTCCTTGCAGATTGACTGGCAGCGAGGCCGAGTGTCGTGAGTAACGTCGAAACGCTGAACACCGTTCTGATCCGTGTGTATCGCAGTCTGCTGCAATACGCGGGAGAGTGCTGGCCGTGGGCTTCCGCGAATGCCCAGTCGACTGAGGCGGCGGTGCGCGACATGGCGGCCGAGGAGCAAAGGCTGGCCGAGCGGGTGTTCCACTGGCTGGACGGTCGGCTCCCCGTTGTCGATCTCGGAACCTATCCCGACAACTCATCCCTGCATTTCGTTTCGCTCTCGTTTCTGTTGCGCCGGATCGTCAGTGACCACGCCGAGCTGGCCGCCTGCCTTAAACAGGCACGTTCTGCGGTCGTCAACGACGCGCCGGCGGCGCAACTCGTGGCTGAGGCCCACGCTATCGTCGAGCGTCATCTGACCCGCCTCAATGAGCTGGCGGCGAAGTCGGCTCATGCCGAGGTGGCCGCCTAATTTGGCGGTTCCATCATGCGGCTGATCGACACGCACGCCCACATCGACGAGGAGTCGTTCGACGTCGATCGGCGGGAAATGCTCGACCGGGCGCGTGATCAAGGAATGGTGGGCATCGTCACGCTGGGAACGACACTGGACTCCAGTCGCCGGGCGGTCGCTCTGGCAAACCAGTCTCCCCTCGTCTACGCCGCCGTGGGGGTTCATCCCAACTACATCAACAGTTCCACTTCGCAGGACTGGGACCAGATCGTCCAACTGGCGAACGATCCCCGGGTGGTGGCGATTGGTGAAACCGGGCTCGATCTGTATTGGAAGACTGTGCCGCTGGATTCACAGCGGGAGTGGTTTCGCAAGCACTTCGCGTTGTCTCGCGAGTTGCAAAAACCATTCTGCGTCCATTGCCGGGAGGCCGAGGAGCCTGTTCTCGAAGAACTGCGGCAGGAAGCCGAACGGGGACCGCTGTTGGGCGTGATGCACTCGTTCGCGGGGAGTGCCGAAACCGCCCGCGAGTGCGTGAGACTGGGAATGTATATTTCGTTCTCGGGGATCTTCACGTACAAGAAATCGCAATCACTGCGAGATCTGGCACGAGAGCTTCCCCGCGATCGGTTGCTGGTTGAAACCGACTCGCCCTATCTCTCACCCCAGCCTGTGCGGGGTAGACGGAATGAACCAGCCCACGTTCGGATGACGGCGGAGATTCTGGCGGCGGAATGCGGCGTCTCCCTCGAAGAGATTGGAGAAATCACTACGCAGAACGCCGAACGCCTGTTCGGTCTGAAACAGGCGTGATTGTCCGACAGCCGGGGAGCGTGCCGCATGGGTTGGGAATGGCTGCGACACGCGTTTGCGATTCCAAAAGAAGCGGACTTTCAGCCCGACGAACGGCAACGACTGCTGGTCGACCGACTCTGCCAGGCGACGGTGAACAGGGAATTGGAAACCCCGGCGCTTCTTACGCTGGAGACAGTCCGCCCGCTGCATTTCGTCTCGGCCCAGACGCTGCATTTCTTTACCCCACTGGTGGCCGCTCTGGGGGACGCCGGAGGAATGAGCGATCTGGCGAAACTTTTGGAACACCCGGGTGCCATCGAGTACGTCGTCGGACGGTTGGAGACTCTGGTCAGTGAACGTGGCAAGAAGGCGTGATTGTTTGTTGTTTGTTTCGCGGACGGTCGGCACGGCGAGTGCCGAATTGCTTCGTGGAGGCCAGCGGCGGGTGGAGGTAGGTTTTCAAGGGATTGCCAATGCGTTCCATTAGAATCACCCTCCTGTAATCGTCGCCAACGCCGCGAGTGCGCGCACGCGGGCCTCGGCGTGATCAACGATTGGGTGGGGATACGTGACGCCCAATTCGACTCCCGCCTGTGCCAAAACCTCGCGTGGCGCACAAAACGGTTGTTGAATCCAGCGATCGGGCAAACGGGACAGTTCAGGCACGTGGCGGCGCACGTAGTTGCCCGCCGCGTCGAATTTCTCCCCCTGCGAGACCGGATTGAACACCCGGAAGTACGGGGCCGCGTCGGCACCGCAGCCAGCCGTCCATTGCCAGCCTAGAGTGTTGTTGGCAAGGTCGGCATCCACCAGGGTGTCCCAAAACCACTCCGCACCCAGTTGCCACGGAATCAGCAGATCCTTAACCAGAAACGACGCGGCCGCCATCCGCACACGGTTGTGCATCCAGCCGGTTCGCCACAACTCGCGCATCCCCGCGTCGACCAGGGGATACCCGGTCCGGCCCGTTTGCCAAGCCCGCAGTCCCGCGTCGTCACTGCGCCACGGAAACCGCGCGAACTCCGGTCGCAACGGTTCTCGCGGCGTGTGGGGAAAGTGGTACACCAGGTGGAACGCGAACTCCCGCCAGACGAGTTGACGGAGATACGGGTCAATGGCGGTCACGCCTCGGGGGTCGCGCTGCGCGACGTCGAGCAACCGATGCCACACAGTGCGCGGACTCACCTCACCGAAGTGCAAGTGCGGACTAAGCCGGGAAGTGCCGCTGATCTCTGGAAAATCGCGGTCGCTGGAATAGTCGCTCCACGGTCCGTTTTCGAATCGGCACAATTCCCGTTCGACACCGTCGCGCCCCGGGAGCCAGGTCTCGCGCAAGCCGGCGTCCCACGCGATTCGCGGTTCGAGATCGAGGTCCCCAAGTCGCTCCGAGCGCGGCCATCTGCCCGGGGAAGGAATTGTCCGGGTGGCACCAACCGGTTGGGTGTCACCCACCGGATCACCGATCGGACGGGAGATCGCGCCGGCTTGCAGACACTTCCGCCAAAACGGCGTGAAGACTTTGTACGGCCCTCCGGTGCCGGTTTGGATCGTCCACGGTTCCCATAACAGCGACGTGTTGTGGCTTTCGGCGAGAATCCCGCGTTGCTTGAGGCGGGATTTGATTTGTTGATCGCGGTGGATCGCGGCCGGTTCGTACCGGCGTCCCCAGACAATCCCCGTCGCGCCGGTCTCTTCAATCAGCGAATCGAGTTCCGCCTGGGTGGAACCTCGCCTCAGGATCAGTCGTGAGCCAATGGATTGAAGCTGCGCGTCGAGGCTCTGCAACGATCGATGCAGCCACCATTTCGTCGCGGATCCAGGCGGCCAATCTCCCTCGCCGTCGTCCGATGCGATGTACACCGGTACCACCGGTCCGCCCCGCGCCACGGCGGCAAGAAGTGCCGGCTGGTCGGTCAGACGGAGGTCATTGCGAAACCACAGAAGCGTACACATGCCGGATTCTATACTGCAAGCGGCAGAAAACGAGACGTATGTCTGGCGGGACGGGTCTAGATTACCCATGGAATGCGAAGACCACCCGACGCATCAACAACAATAGATGTATCAAGCTTACGAAATAATCGGGCTGGACTCCCCTGGAAACCTGAATGTACAATGCGGCATCCGCTGGCGGGCCAGACGCACGCCGGGGTGATGTCGCGGAAGACAGCCGTTGTATTCCGGGTTTCGACGCATCCGTGCCAGCGGTGGCCACCAGGCAAGACCCCCTTGAACACCGGATCGGTCGTCGCTCGACGGTTGCGGGCATCCGCGCCGTTGATTGCTCCGTCGATGCTGAAATGCGACTTCGCGAACCTCCATCGGGAGGTCGCGCTGTTGGAGCAGGCGGGGGCGAAGTTGTTGCACCTCGACGTGATGGATGGGCATTTCGTTCCCAACCTCTCGTATGGGCCCATGGTGATCAAGAGTCTACGGGGCACGACAAAATTGCCGTTTGATGCGCACCTGATGATCTCGGATCCCGAGAACTATCTCGACGCGTATCTCGATGCGGGTTGTGATCTGATCACATTCCACATTGAAGCCGTTCCGGATCCAGTCCCCTTGTTGCGACGGATTCGGCAGGCCGGGGCGGGGGCGGGGTTGGCACTCAATCCTGGGACGCCCATTGAACGCATTTCAGCGGCAATTCCTGAGTGTGATCTCGTGCTGGTGATGAGCGTCCAGCCCGGTTTCGGTGGGCAGGCGTTTCAGTCTGTGGCACTCGACAAGCTCGCCCGACTTCGCACGTTGATTGGACCGGAGACGTTGTTGTCGGTCGATGGCGGAATTGGGCCGGGGACGACAGCATCCACAGCGCAAGCCGGGGCGAACCTGTTCGTCGTCGGCAGCGCGATTTTCGATACAGCAGATTACCGCCAGGCGATCGAGTCGTTGTCGATCGAGGCGGAGGGCGCGGCGAATTCCGCGTGTCAGAACTGAAGACTGGTTTATGTCCCGTTTGATACTTGTTCGTCCCGGTTGCACCGATTTCGACGAACAACAGCGGATTCAGGGTGCACTTGACCTGCCACTCAGTCGTAAAGGGAGAGAGCAGGTCGCGCACCTGATGCGCGACATGGCGTCGGTCGAAATCGACCTGGTCTATGCCTCGCCGACCGAGCCAGCCCTTTCAACCGCCGAGCAAATCGCGGCGGCGCGGGGCATTCCCATGAAGCGGCTCGAAGACCTGGTGAACATCAACCAGGGCTTATGGCAGGGGTTGCAGCTCGAAGAATTGAAGCGAAAGCTCCCACGGGTTTTCAAACAGTGGCAGGAATCACCCGGTTGCATCTGTCCACCCGGGGGAGAATCGCTGTCGGAAGCTCTCGACCGGGTCAAGCGGGTTTTGGAGCGTCCATTGAAAAAGAAGGGACGGATCGCCATTGTGGCGGCTGATCCACTTGCCGGTCTGATCGCCGCCATTGTCAACGGAACGTCGCTGACGGAGGTGTCTCCCATGTGTACGGGAGGATGCGGCACGTGGGAGTACCTGCGCGACGCACCCGAAAGCGGCTCCTCCGCGGAGTTCGTGGCGGTCAACCTGGCCGCCTTTCGCACCGCATGACGCGGCCCGCAGCACCGCGAATCGACAAGCACAGCCGACGTAATGAAATCCGCGACTCCGACCGAACCGGTCAACGAAAACGGCGCCGAACCCCGCAAAAAGCGAGGCGTTCCCGAGGGGCTTTGGATCCGCTGTGACGGATGTGGGGCGACCATCTACAAGAAGATGGTTGAAGAGCGGATGGGGATCTGTCCGGAGCCGGGATGCAACCACCATTTCTACGTGCCGGCTCGTCGCCGGATCGAGCAACTGCTCGATACCGACAGTTTCGAAGAGTGGTACCCCAACATCACTTCACGCGATCCACTGGGCTTCGCCGACCGCAAACCGTACCCCGCCCGTGTGAAAGACGAGCAGGCGAAAACCGGGCTGACTGACGCGTGCATTGTCGGACGTGGGTATCTGCGTGGCCGACCGCTGATTTGCGGCATCACTGATTCCGCGTTCATCATGGGCAGCATGGGGTCCGTTGTGGGCGAAAAGCTCACTCGGGCGATCGAAGAGGCGACGCGCCTGCATCTCCCCTTGGTGATCGTCAGCGGTTCGGGAGGGGGTGCCCGGATGCACGAGGGGATTCTGTCGTTGATGCAGATGGGGAAAGTGTGTGCCGCCCTGGCTCGGTATCACGAGTCGAAGGGACTGTTCGTCTCGGTATTGACAAATCCCACGATGGGTGGTGTGGCGGCGTCGTTCGCGTCTTTGGGAGACGTCGTGATCGCGGAGCCGAAAGCGCTCGTCGGGTTCGCCGGCCCGCGCGTCGTTCAGGCGACGGTCAAACAGGAACTTCCCGAAGGATTCCAGACCAGCGAATTCCTGCTGGCCCATGGCTTCGTCGACAGGATTGTTGCTCGGCAGGATTTGCGGACTGAGATTGCCCGGGTGATTGACTACTGCGTTAGATAAACATGGGATTTCTTAAAAACCTCTTCGGCGGGAAGTCAAAGGTACCCAAAACCGACCTGACGAAGCGGTTTGAACTCATTTCCCGGATCGGTCAGGGAAGCATGTCGCGGTTTTTCAAAGCCCGCGACACGAAAACCGGGCGAATCGTCGGGTTGAAGATCCTCGACAAAGAAAAGACCAAAAAATTCGAGGCTCGGTTTCCTCCCGAATTGAAAAAACCGGTTGAGGGAGAAGTCGCCGTCGCGCTCGACCACCCCAATATCGTCCGCACGCTGGAATGGGGTGAGTCGCTCGAAGGAGAGCCGTTTCTGGTCATGGAATTCCTCGAAGGGGTCGCGCTCAGTTACCTCATCGATGTGCAAAACGCCGTCATGCAGCGGAATCGTCTGTCGTTCATCATTCAGCTTGGTGAAGGGCTGTCGTATCTGCACAAACAGAACTGGATCCACCGAGACCTCTGTCCGCGAAACGTCGTCGTCACCGAGCCGGAACTGGTTGTCAAACTCATCGATTTCGGACTGGTTGTTCCCAACACGCCACCGTTTCAGGCTCCCGGGAATCGCACCGGGACCGCGAACTACATGGCTCCGGAACTGGTTCGCCGCCAGAAGACCAATCATCGGATTGACATCTATTCCTACGCGGTCACCTGCTTTGAAATGTACACCCGCCGGCATCCATGGCCCGAGGCGACCAGCGTCGACGCGGTGATTCAACACATCAATCAGCCCCCCATCCCGATCACCCAGTTGCTTCCCGATCTTGATTCCCAGATCGCGGACACCATCATGAAGGGGCTGGAGCAGGATCCCGCCAAACGCTGGCAACGGGCCGAACAAATGGTGGAGCAGTTCCGCGAAGCCGAGGCCCGGCTTCCCAAACCCAACCTAAACGAACCGCCCCAGGCTACTCAGGCTCCCTCTTCCCAGTCGGCGTCTCCGGCCGGTCGACCAAGCCCGACTGGGGGCGGTACGACTGAAGGTTCAGGAACCGCGGGAAGGAAAGCGGGCGGCAGGCCGATGCGTCCCCCGGCGACTGGTGGTAAGCAACCCGGAAACATTCGCAGACCCAAGCCGGGGGATTCAGCACAGGATGACGACTTTATCATGGACATTCTGTCCAACGACGGCGATTCGTAGCGAGGCCAGTCGTTCAGAGAAAGTCGTTTAAGTAGCCCGCACCTCACAGCGGTGGCGGATTTCTGTGAACGACTGATCGACCCGCAATTCGCCGTCGCGAAACACCACCTGCATCGTGTCGGCACGCCGGTCGCTGGCGGGGACGGTGACCAGGCGACGACCGGCCTGAGTCTCATTCCAGACGAGTTTCAGCCTCCCCGCTTTCGATTTCTTACCCTGGTCGGTCACCGGCTGTTTGAACACGTCGCGTTCCTCGTTGCCCACAGTCACCGATGAACATTTGAACGCGAATTTTTGGGTGTCGCGGTTGAGTTTTTGCAGCAATCCCCCTCCGGAACCGAACGCGATATTATCAGCCGACCAGCCAGCGAGAGTGACGGCGTTCAAAATGCGTTCGAGCATCGGAAAATCGACTCCATCCCCCTGAATCACCCGCACTTTGGGATGCAGAACACGGTAGCCTTTGGCATTGGTCGTAAAACCGAACTTCTCCCCCAGGATGTCGAGAACCTTGACCACCACCGTCGGCGGGTCACCCGAGTCGGGGCGGACGACCAGGACGCCATCACGAGCGAGAACCGTTTCTTTCAGAACTCCCCCCCAGATTTCAGCGCAGCAGTGGAAGATGTCGTAGCTATCGCTGACGGTTGCCACGAGGCCCGTCGGGTATTGCGTCAACATATTCCGGCAAGCGTCGACTTCCCCCGCGCGGCCCCATGCGGTGATCGTGCTGTGTTCGGCGGCGGGAATCGAAAAGCCGGCGATCGGTTCGCCATAGAACCGCTTGGCGAGCAGCAGGGCGGCGACATTGTCGGTCCCCAGAAAATTCACCAGGTGCGCCGCCCCGCCGATCGCGGCCTGTTCAGGACAGGTGACGCCGCGAAAACCGAAGTCGTGGAGCTTGAACCCGATGAGTGATTCGTCCCCCGTTCGGGCCAGGTAACGAAGCAGAACCTGCTTCATCGCGCGACTTTGCGTCGCGACAGTCGACGGATACCACACCTGAACCAGCAGCGTCTCGAGGTAGTTCGTCAGCCAGTAGACGCGGTCGTCGGTGTTCTCGACGGTCATCAACACGTTGGATTCGTCAACGACCGTCCCTTCGGGAGCCGCCTTGATTTCAATGGGGAGCCGTCCGCCATGCGTGTGCAGTATGTACTCCCAACCAGCGCGATTGAAGACATCGCCGCCGAAATGCAACTGGAACAGTTCGTCGGCCTCATCAATCTTCGCCTGCGTGACAACGGAACCCGCCAGATACTGCTTGAGCCAGTATTGCAATCCGAAGAACGTAGTCTGAGGATAAACGCTTCCTGACCGCGATTCGAAGTAGGAATAGACCCTGCGGGTGCCGGGAGGATATTGCTTGAAGTGACTGACTTTGTAGCTGTCGGTGAGACAGCAGATGTTGTTGATCCAATCCATCGTGTGTGATCCGGAACGACGCGTCGGGAAACTGTGCCACTCCATCCCATCATGTTGCCCGGGGTTTCGCAACCGTATCCGCGTCGGGCGCTACACCACAGGAGCGTCGTCGCGACACGTCCGATCGTTACAGACTCGTGGTTCGGTTAGGGTGGAGCATTGGGCGTCGCCGCGAAACCAATTCCCCCGAGTCGCGGGGCGTGGTATCCTGCGGATGTCGTTGTCGAAGAGATTCCACCCGGTTTCAGGCCCCTCAGTCACCATGAGTTCACCGGCACTCCGCACCGCGCTCGCGTTCTGCCTGTCGCTGTCTCTGGTCGTGGGACTGACGGAGACGGCGTCCGCCGCCCCTCCGGGCTTGCCGAAAACGGTGGAGACCAGTGGGATCGAGTTCATCAATCCCAGGACGGAGCAGGCGATTCGACGGGGACTGGAATTCCTGGTTCGGGTGCAGCGACCGGATGGCTCGTTCGGAACGGGTTCGAACTACGAAGGGCATGTCGCGGTGACGGCGCTGGCGGGACTGGCGTTTTTGTCGTCCGGCAGCACCCCGGGCCGCGGACCGTATGGTGAGCCACTCGAACGGGCGGTGAAGTACGTTCTCGACAACACGGGACCAACCGGGTTGATCACCGTTCCCGAACATCGGCACATGAACCCGATGTACGGGCACGGGTTCGCGACGCTGTTTCTCGCCGAGGTGTACGGGATGACCGGGGATCCGCGAATCAAAGACAAACTCAAGTCGGCCGTGAAACTGATCATCAATTCGCAGAATAAGGAAGGGGGCTGGCGGTACTTTCCGGTTCGAAAAGAGGCGGACGTCTCGGCGAGCGTCTGCCAGATGATGGCGCTGCGTGCCGCGCGAAACGCCGGCCTGTCGGTTCCCAAGTCGACCGTCGACGCCTGCGTGGATTATGTTCGCAAGTGCCAGAATCCCGACGGCGGATTCTCGTACATGTTGAACGGGGGTGGGATGGGGACGCAGAGCCTGCCCCCCCGGTCCGCCGCCGGCATCGTCGCGCTGTACACCGCAGGCGTCTACCAGGATAAGCAGATCGAACGGGGTCTGCGGTATTTGCAGGACCAGTCGGGACAACCCGAGCAGATGCGTCAGGAGGGGTTTTACTATTACGGTCAGTACTACGGCGCGCAGGCGATGTGGTACGCCGGGGGAGATTACTGGCGACGCTGGTACCCCAAGGCGCGGGACGAACTTTTGGCCCGGCAGAACCCCACCGGGGGGAACTGGGTCGATATGACCGTCTGCCCCGAGTACGGGACGGCGATGGCGTGCATCGTGCTGCAGCTTCCCAACAACTTCCTCCCCATTTTTCAACGGTGACTGGATTGCGCGCGGCGAGCGAGGTGGCGGGCGGCGAGGCCCACGGGTTTCCACGACCCGGGAGGAACCAGTCCCTGGGGAGCCGTTCCACAGAAGGGAAACGCCCCTGCGCATTCGGGCTGTTGCTCGGAGCGATTCTGTTGTGTGGGTGGCCCCATTTCATGGCTGGGGTCGCCACCGCGCAGACGGGCGCTCTCTTGCGCCATGCGCGGGTGCGGACTTCGGGACCGGACACGCACCAGGGCGTGGTGACCAAACTGGAGAAAGGCCGGCTCACACTGGTTGGGGAGCAGACGCATGAACTGGCGGTGCGCGATCTGGACCGGCTCGATTTTTCCGACCGGACACCGAACCTGCCGGCTGACGCGCCGCTGTTGATCCTCGCCAATGGAGACTTCCTGGTGGCATCCGTGGTCGAGGGAGATCAGGAGTCACTCAGGGCAAAGTGGGTACAACTGTCGGCCTTGCGGGATTTCACCGTCCCCCTGGAGGCGGTCCGGGCGATCGTTCTGCATCGTCCCTCCGGTGCCGAGGCGGGGCGGCTGTTGTGGAAACGGCTGGCGGACAACCGCAATGAACAGGATGAGTTGATCCTGAAAAGTGGCGACACCCTGACCGGCGAATTGAAACGAATCGCGACTGACAGCCTGCACCTGGAAGGGGAAGGAACCGCGGGACGCGTCGCCCGCGAGGGGATTGTCGCCGTCACGTTCAACGCTGAGTTCGCCGAACTGGAACCTCTGAAAGGAGCGGGCGCGCTGGTCACGTTGGTTGACGGGAGCCGGTTTCACGTTTCGGAGATCGCGCTGGTGAAAGGCGACCTGATGTCGTTCAAGACACTATTTGGGGCCGACTTCGTGATGCCCGCCGCCGCCGTCTGTGGCCTGCGTTTTTTGGGGGGCTGCGCGACGCTAGTTTCGGAAATGGAACCGACGAAAGCGGAATTCACCCCCTATCTCTCGATCGACTGGCCCTGGCGACGCGATCGCAACTGCCTCGCCCAGCCGTTACGCATGCGGGGCATTGACTACTCGAACGGACTGGGTGTCCACAGTCGGCAGCGGTTGAAATACGCGCTCGACGGCGAGTACCGCGAGTTCCGTGCGACGGTAGGCGTCGACGACAGCGCCAAAGGAGCGGGGAGTGTGCTGTTCGAAGTGAAGGTCGACGGCAAGAGCGTCTGGAAGAGCGACGTGGTGCGTGGTGCGGACGAACCGCTTCCCGTAAACAACATCGACCTCAAGGGAGGGCGGGATCTGGAGTTGTTCGTCGACTTCGGTCCGCGCGGCGACATTCTCGACCACGCCAACTGGTGCGACGCCGTCCTCATCCGTTGAACGGTTCCGCGTGTCCCGTCGCGCGACCTTTCCGTTACGGTTGGGCTACAGTACTCCTCCCATCGCCTCTTCCGTCGTCACGATCATTGTCGCGATCTCGATGAGCTTCTTGTTCTTTTCGCTCGCGAGTTTTTGCAGCCGTTTGAAAGAGTCGGGTTCACTCAGTCCCGCCCGGCTCATCAACACCCCCTTGGCACGCTCGATGATTTTGCGATCAGAGAGCGCCTGACGCAGGTCGTTCGCTTCTTTGCGCAGCGCCTGAAACTGGGCAAACCGGTGGATCGCCAGTCCGATCGCCGGCTCCAGGTCCGCCTGCTTGATCGGTTTGACGAGATACGCCATCACGTGATCCGACTCGGCCCGTTCGATCAACTCGACGTCGTGATACGCCGACACCAGAATCACCGGCAGCGGATGGATTTTGTACAACTCGACGGCGGCGTCGATGCCATCCAATTCTGGCATTTTGATGTCGGTGATCACCAGATCGGGGGGATTCCGCCGACAGTTGTCGAGCAGCTCTTTCCCATTGGACGCCGCCGAGACCACCTGGTGGCCCAGCAAGGGGAGCATCTTCTGGAAATAGTCGCGCATGTCGACTTCATCGTCGGCGACCGCGATTTTGAGGCTGTGGTTCATAGAGTTCCTTCACGCGGCCCTTCGCGCGGCAATGTGATGATGACTTCGGCTCCGCCGACCGCGCCGTCTCCTAACGAGATCGCGCCCGCGTGAGCTTCCACCAGTCGTTTTGTGATCGCCATGCCAAGTCCGGTTCCCTTGGTCTTCGTGGTAAAAAACGGTTCAAAGATCCGCAGTCGGCTTTCGGGCGTGAGACCGGGGCCATCATCATGGATCGAAACAGAAAGCGCCGGTCGCCCTTCAAGCTGGGCGTCGGTCAGTCGCACTTCAATCGTCACCGGGTTCGCAGAAGAGGCGATCGCGTTCTCTAGAATATTGCGAAATACCTGTTCCAACGCCAGCGGGTCGGCCTGACACCTGGGAATTCCTTCGGACGAGACGAACACCAGCGCGGACTTTCTCCCCGCCCGCTGCACCGAGAGGTGATCCCAGGTATCCTCCAGAATCCGCCGAACATTGCAATGGGTGAGCTTCAGCCGGATGGGGGCCGCGTAGTCCCGCACTTCCTCATACAACTGATGCAACGCGTCCTGCGCATTCTGGATGCGGTCGACCAGATTGAGAGCGGTCGGCCGGTCGTTCAGTTCGACGGAGAGCATTTCCAGACACGCCTGGCTGCGCTGTAGCGCGTTGCGGCTTTCGTGCGCCAGGCCGGCGATCATCTCTCCAATCGCCGCCAACCGTTCCGTCTGCACGACCCGCTGCTGTGCCTCGCGCAACTGCGTGATGTCCTGCCCGACCGCGAGGACGGCGGGCTCGCCCTGGTAGTCGGCGATGGGCTGCGTGTTCCACACCATCCAGTGCGTCAGGCCCGACTTATCGCGAATGGGATTCGTGTAGCCAACCGTCGGTTCGCCCGCCAAAGTACGCTCAATGTCCCGACGGATCGCCAGCCGCATCGACTCGTCGTGGATGAACAGCGCAAGGTAGTCGGTTCCCAGCACTTCGTGCGCCTGGTACCCGGTGAGCTGTTCCGCATACGGACTGAAATAGCGGATCAGGCCTGCGGAGTTCAGAATGACCACCATACACGGTGCCGCCTGAAGAACCGCTTGCAGCGCCTGCTTGCTTTGAGCGAGCGCTTCCTGCACCCGCTCGGTTTCCGCCATCCGTTCGGCCCGTTCGATCGCCTGCTGCAACCGGGAAAACTCGGTTTGATACGCGACCTGAATGACCGCCAGATCGAGGTCGATCGCCAGGTCGAGAGAGTGCTGTACCGCCCGCGCGGCTCCTGGTTCGAATTGATTCTCTACAATCGTGGCGAGCTGCCGGCGCAGCCGGGACAGCGCGGCGTTGGTGAAGACCTGATCCAGCCCAATCTCGACATGCCGCAATCCGACCTTCCAGCGCCGTTCCACATAGTTGGCGTCGTAGACACCACCGACCAATTCGGCGAGCCAGCCCCGCAGACTGCGTTTCAGCCGCTCCTGCTGCTCCGGCCCGCCGCTGAGAACCCGGCTGGTTTCCGCATGGCGTCCGATCGTATCGTAAAAGTCTTCGACCAGCGCGGGAAACGACGAAGCCAGCGCAGGGCCATCGACGCGCAGGCGCTCCGCGTCCTCGGCGGTCCAACCGACGTACCGCTGCAGCAACTGGTAACGCTCGAACAACTGTTCCCGCATACGCTGTGACCGTTATTGCGAAACCACGAATACCGGCAGGGGGCGGGTCACCGTCAACTCATTACGAACGCGATTCACGCCGGGCAGCTCCATGACAGCGGCCTGCGCCCGCTGTTTCAAGTAGTAACTGCCGACCGATCCGCGCAGGATGACATCGTGCCCCGAAATTTCCGGTTCCAGAAACTGCAACTCGAACACACCCGTGCGGCGGAGAGCCTGTGTGACTGTCCCCAGGCAGACCTCCGGCCACGGGGATTGTTCAACCGGCTTCAAGCACAGAGAATCAATGGCCGCGTCCACGGTGGCGGTGAGTGATGTGGTCATTTCAGGGTCCGGGCGCAAGGAAATAGACAGGTACAACAATGGGCTGTGGTGATCCCTTCCTGGAACCACAGGTCTCTCACGGGGCTTTCCGCCGCGCGCTCTATGGACCGCGCAAACAAAAAGCCCCGGCGGTGAATCTCACCAACGGGGCTGTCGTAACCCTGGGCAATCGAGTCCTTCCAGTCGCTGGGAGGACGCCGTGCACGATACTACTGGTTAGCCCGAAAAGCAAGGGCTGAATCCGCTCGCAATTCGAGGAATCCCGCTGTCCGCGCTTCAAACGCCACAAACCTCGTCCGACACGCGTCGAACGAGGTTTGCGATTTCGAATTCACCCGCGTTTCCCTCCGTGGCAACATCATGGCTGGCGGTCCATCGGGCAACTGCGGTCAGGCCAGATGGCACGATCAGACCAAATTCACGGTCAGGCCGACTTCACAGTGGGCCTTGGTTCGGAATTCGGTTCCCCTTCGGGGGTCAACTGTCGGTTGGTCCCCTGGGGTTGGGGCTTCGGTTCGGGGTTCGCCGCGTCGGCGGCGGGAGTGCTGCCTCCCGTGCCACATCCGTCGTTGCAGCCCGCCTGGCAAACCGTCTCGGGCACCAGGTAGCAGGTTTCGTAAGGAATCTGCCGTTCTACCACACGGGGAACCATTCGGCACACGGTGTACGGAACCTGGCGAGGAACGCGCCGGGCGACCCGCCGAGTGACAGTGTAAGGCTCCTGACGTGTCTCGTAGTACGGAACCCTGCGGGTCACCGTCTCGCACACCATCCGACAGGTGCGAACGGGAATCTTGCGAACGCATTCTTCCTGAACCATTCGGCAGGTCCGCACGGGAACCTGTCGGTTGACCACTTCGTCCACCCAGCGGCAGGTGCGAACGGGAACCGTGCTGACTTGTTCTTCCTGAACAATGCGGCACGTGCGGACGGGAACGCGGCAGACTTGTTCTTCGGTGACCATCCGGCAGACCTGCACCGGGCAAACCTGACGCACGACTTCCGCCTGATACGTGGTCCGCGAGACTTGTCGTTCGACAATGTTCGGGCAGTAGACCGGTTTGTAGGTTGTGATCGCGGGACCAGGCACCATGCAGACCCGCCATCCACCGCAGGGGTCACACACCATTCGCGGTACCGAGATCCCCGGCCGACAGACCTTCTGCATGGTCCAGCGACCGCAATCCTGTTGAACTGTTTCGCAGGTGGTGACCGGACGCATCACGGTATGGCAGCGTTCCTGCTGCACGGTTTCCATCACCGGACGCTGTACGACGCGACGGACTTCCCGTTCCGAAGTTTCGTAAACCGGCCGGGCGACCATGCGACGGCACTCTCGTGTGGAGGTCTCCCAGATCGGCCGACGGACGGTGTAACTGCAATCGCGATAGCTGGTCTCCCAGACGGGGCGATTGACGACGGTCCGCTCTTCACGTTCGCTGGTCTCGTAAACCGGCCGTTGAACCTGAGACTGAACCTCGCGTTCCATGCGGACACAGACATTGCGGTAGCAGGTCGACTGCTGTTCTTCGCAGACGGTGTCGTAGACCGTTCGTTCGCAGGCGACTTCCTGGCGGTCGTAGACCACCTCGGACACCGAGCGGTAGCAGGTGCGACGCTCGGTGCGATACCTGGTCGTACAGGGGGTTTGGCAGGCGGCCTGCGGACAACAACTGTAACACCCACCCCCGCAGTAGCCGTTGGCGGACGCCTCGGAGGCGTACCCGACGCAGGCTGCCGCGAGCACGAGCAGTGTGATCGAGAATCTCATGGTTGTGACTCCTGGTGAAACATCGAAATCTTGGGCGGGCGAATCTGACGCGCGACCGCTTGCCGTTTTTGCCGATCCGACCCAGACCACCTGAATTTTCTCAAGTCAGACCGGGGGAAGCAATTCGAAAGTGTAGGGACGAGTCCGATTTTCCACGGACCGTGAACGCTGTAGCGATTACTCTGATAGCTTAGCGCGCAGAATCAACGCAGGCTGGAAAGAGGCTGCGGATTCATTCAAGTTTCCGGGCGGAACATCCGGGAGGCTGAATAATCGTTAAAACCAATACAACCGGACAATTCCGGGTTTTGATTCTATGATCGTGATTGCAACGGAGCGTGGATTATTCTCCGCGCGACCACCGCGTCGCCGTTTTGGCATGCGATCACGGGGAGACTTGCAGGCGACGCGAATGGCACTGGTGGGAATCCTCACCATCCCGTTTCAACTCATTCGCTGTCCGCCAAGGTCAACATTCAATTTTCAGCGTTTCCGGGTAGATATCTGCCAAGTCAATCAGGATCCTTCAACCAGAAAGCCGCATTCAAGTTCCTGGATTTCTTGAATTCACCCGCCAGATGGAGACCAGCCTCGATTTCTTCAGTCACCAGTGATTCTTGATCCATGTCAGAACTCTGTTTACTTCGCCCGCTTCGCCCTCGGCGGCGCGAATTTGATCTTCTCCACGAACCGCAACGGCTGGCCCGTCTTTTCGTCGACCTTGCCGGTACACGCGGTCATCGCCGAGACCACGTATTGATATTGCAGCTCATAGTCGGCGTCGAGTTCCACTTCGATGTCCTTGCTGAACGCGGCCCCCGGGCGGCCGACCAGGCTCAATACCTCCTGGTTGAGCAGCGCGAACGCCCGCTGATCGTTCCCCAGCGATTGCCGGCCAATCGCGATCGTCCGCAGTGTCCCATCCGGATTCGCTTCGAGCCGAACCTTAATGGGGGGGAGTTCGGACTGCTGGCCCACTCCCTGTCCCAGCGGCATGTTGATGTTGAAGTCCCCTTCGTTCGCCCGAATTTTCAACGTCAACATGAAGAATATGATCAACTGAAACACGCAATCGATCATCGGCGTCATGTCGATGGGGATCTTTTCGAATCCGCCGGAACCCTTTTTGAGCTTGATCGCCATCGCTCACTTCCCCTCCGGCTGCATCGCCTTCAGCGAGAATTTCTCGTACCCCGCCTGCTGGCAGATCTGGATCAACTTCTGCACGTCGCCGGTCGCGCACTCCGCGTCGGCGCGAATGACCACCGGCGTTTTGGCCTTGCCGTCCCCATCAAGATTCCCCTTGATCTTCTCGATCTGAAACTCCCGGTCGAGCATCGGGCGGAAGACCTTTTCAAAACTCGGCGCGGGAATCAGATCGCCGTTGTAAAACAGAAACGGCCCATCCTTGATTTCCTTACCCGCGGCATCCCGATGTCGCTCGAACCCGACCTGCAACACGAGTTCCACCGGCGGCTTCATCTTCGGGGGACGTGCCAGATCGCTCACCGCCATCCGCACCCGCTCGTCGGAATTTGCGGCGTCAAAATTGATCACCACCATGAAGAAAGTGATCAACTGAAACACGATGTCGATCATCGGCGTCATGTCGATTTCAATCGAATTGCTGCTCGCCATCTGTTTGCCTGCGGTGCGTGAAGGTCGATGCGGAATCCGCCACTCGGCGGTTTCAGGAACGGACAGCGACTAGGCCGGAGGCGTGGTCGCGGAGGCGCCGGCCGGGGCCGAACCCGTGCCACCACTCGAACGCTTGCCCGTCTGCGAAAAACGAATCAGCAGATTCTCCGCGGCCATCGTCGATTCCAATACCACACGGGCTTGGGAGTTCTTGAATAACGCAAACGCGATAATCGCGGGAATCGCCACAATCAGCCCTTCCAGTGTCGTCACCAGAGCGAGTGTGATCCCCTTCGCCAACTGCGACGGCTTGGGCGACGCTTCCGAACTCGCGATGACCGAGAACGCGCTCACCATCCCATGCACCGTTCCCAACAGCCCCAGCATGGGAGCGACAGAACCGATAATCGAGATGTAGCTCAGCCGGTGGTCGAGAGCCATATTTTCGTCTTCCGCCACCTCCTGCATGCCCTGC
The DNA here is from genome assembly GCA_945860955.1 of Planctomicrobium piriforme. Taxonomy (GTDB): domain Bacteria; phylum Planctomycetota; class Planctomycetia; order Planctomycetales; family Planctomycetaceae; genus UBA10511. Next base: position 62,307 of record CAMATH010000013.1, on the reverse strand, counting down.
TGTGCCTCCTCGTATCCCTTCGACAGTCGGCCCAGTCCCCCGGTCAGCAACTTCGCGACAAACGAGTCATCCGCTTTGGCCAGGTCATAGGCCCCCTGGTAATCGCGGGATTGCAGCTTCCCTTCGAAATCCTTGACGAAGTCGGGGGGCACAAAAACCGGCAGCCGCAGGTGCATAATGTTTGTGACAACCAGAGCCACAAGTCCAATCGACCCGAACCCGATCAACAGCCCTTCATATCCCGAAGCGTTCCACAGCCATTCCAGGTACGATTCTTCCTGGACGACGGGAGCCGTCTCTTCCGCCGCCGCGTCGACCCCTCCCTTGGCCCCTTTCGCCGGCTTGTCGGCGGCCGTGTCCTCTTCTTCCGGAGCCTCCTCCTCATCGGCGGCGTCCTGGGCGACAAGTCGCGACGACCGTGTCAGCGGCATCGTGAACGCCAACAGCCCTAACAGCAGGTAGACCCACTTCCAGTTTCGACGCTGCCACGCCCGTTCCAGCAACAAGCCGTTCTCGATCATGCTCTCTCCATCACGGTGCGAACTGCCGCGGGCTATCCCGCCGGGTCACTTCTGTATGCTAGCGATTGTTCTCTCGGTCGAATGAAAATCCAAGCTGGCCGAATCTTCCACTGGACTCACTTCGCGACCGAGTGCGATCTTATTCCGCAACGCGCGGGCTTGCCAGCGAGTCTGGGGGGGACTGGAGGGCAGGCATCGGAATTCCACACAGCCGGCAGAGATCCTGGAAATAGTTCGGGTACGTCTTGCGGGTGCAACCCGGGTCCGAAATGCGAACTCCCGCCGATTTCAGGCCAATCAACGCGAAACTCATCGCCATCCGATGATCATCGTAGGTCGCCACGGTCGCGGACTGAATCGGCGCGGGGTGGATAGTCAGCCCGTCCGGTCGCTCCTCGACCGTCTGGCCCAGGCGTCGCAATTCGGTCGCGACGGCGGCGATTCGGTCCGTTTCTTTGTGTCGCACATGGGCGATATTGTGGATCGTGGTCGGTCCGCTGGCGAACGGCGCGACCGCCGCCAGAGTCTGGGCGGTGTCGCTGATGGCGTTCATATCGACCTCGACGCCCCGCAATGGCCCCCCAATCAGCGTGATTCCCGCCGCCGACTCCTCCAGCCGACAACCCATTTCCACCAGCACGTCGACGAACCGCACATCCCCTTGAAGGGCCGATCGCGACAGTCCTTCCACAGTGACGCGGCCGCCGGTGATGGCTGCCAAAGCGAAGAAATAGCTCGCCGCCGACGCATCGGGTTCGATGTCGTAGCAGCGGCCACGATATGTCTGGGGGGCGATCTGGTAGTGGCCGGCTTGGGGCCGGGTTGCAGAAACGCCGAAACTCTCCATGACCCGCAGCGTCATTTCGACATAGGGTTCCGAAACAAGTTCTCCCGCGACCGCGAGCGTGACGGTGGCGGCCACGCCCGGGGCGGCCATCAGCAGTGCGCTCAGGTACTGGCTTGAAATTCCACTCGCGACCCGCGCCGTTCCTCCGCGCAGTCCCGTCCCCTCGACTATCACCGGGGGGCACTGATTCCCCAGTTCGCAGCTCGTTGTGGCTCCCAACTGGTTCAGAGCGTCAATCAGGTCGCCGAGCGGGCGTTCACGCATGCGGGCGTTGCCATCCAGGTGATAGCTTCCCCGGCCCAGGGCGCACAGCGCGGTCAGAAACCGAATGCTCGTACCGCTGTTTTCCAGCCACAGCCGCGCGTGTGGGACTCGAAGGTGACCAGCACATCCCGAGATCTCGACCGTGGCGGCCGCCGGGTTGTGGGTGACCGACAACCCCAATCGCCCCAGGCTGTCGAGCATCACGCGGGTGTCTTGACTATCGAGGACGCCGGTCAAATTCGACGTCCCGTCGGCGAGGGCGGCGACGACCAACGCCCGATTCGTGATGCTCTTGGAACCGGGCGGGCGGATCGAACCCACAACCGGGTGGGAGATCGAAGGGATTTCGATGAAGGGGTGCATGAGCTCAAGGTAGTCAATCGCCAACAAATTGACGAATGACGGACCATCTTCTCACTCGGTGGGACCATGCGGAATTGGCAATCCTCCCTGATTTTTCTCGCGCGACTCGTTATGATCACGACGTTCGAACGGCACCTGTCCCCGGGAATGTTGATCGGTCGGGAGAGATTCGCTTGAGGATCGAGAAAGCCATTGTCACTGCGGCCGGACCCAACCAGGGGCGCCTCCCGTTGCAGCGTTTCGTGGATTCCGATGGAATCGAGAAGCCTGCGCTGCGGGTGATTGTCGAAGAGGTATTTTCGGCCCCCATTCAGGAACTGGTCATTGTGGTCCAGCCCGGGAGTGTCCGGGAGTTTTCTGACGCTGTGGGAAGAGAGTTTCTCTCCCGCATTGTCTTCATCGAGCAGACGAACCCCAAGGGCTATACCGACGCGCTGCTGCGTGCCGAGTCGGTGGTTGGCGCGTCACGGTTTCTCCATCTCGTGGGCGATCACCTTTACATCAGCGGTGATTCCGGACGAAGTTGTGTCCAGCAGTTGATCGAGGCGGCGACCGCTGAAGACTGTGCCGTTTCCGCCGTGCAGGCGACCAGTGAACGACTGTTGTCTCACTACGGCGTCGTTGGCGGTCAGCGGGTTTCCGGTTCCCGGCTCGTCGACATCGAACGGGTGATCGAAAAACCGACTCCCACGGTCGCCGAGCAGGAATTGCTCGTGCCCGGGGTTCGCACGGGGAAGTACCTCTGCTTCTTCGGGATGCACGTATTACCCCCGAGTGTGTTCACGATTTCTCGGGAACTGATCGAGCGGAACGGTGGCAACCATTCCACACTCTCGCAGGTATTGAACGAGTTGGCGGTTCGCGAACGCTACCTGGGGATAGAACTCGTCGGCACGCGGTATGACCTGGGGATTCCCTATGGCACATTGACGACGCAACTCGCTCTTGCCCTGGCGGGTGTCGATCGGGAGAGCGTGTTATCACAAATCGTTGAGTTGCTGGCAACTCACCGTCCCTCCCGGGATGCGGTGACTCGTTCCGATTGAAATACCTCCTGTCGCGCTCCCCGCCCTGAGTTTTCCTGGCCCCTGCGGACTTCCGACATTTCACCGGTCGAATGAAACCCAATCTGATCGAGGCGATCACCTCCTCTGACCCTCGTTTGCGAGACCAGGCACTCGAACGGCTGTGCGAGTCAGCGAATTCGGCTGACCTCGTCGCCGTCTGTCGGGAGCTCGATGCGTTTCGCCGAACTGCCACCAATCTCTATGAACGGGTCCGGGCACTGTTTTTTCTGGCGGCGATCCATCGATACCATCTGCCGGCGAAACTTCCGGGTCGGCTTGGGGGTCTGGTATCGCACGCGGGCTATCAACACCTGATCGAACGGCGATTTGACGAGGCGATCGACGAATTCCGCCGGGATTTTGAGAGCCAGGGGCCAACAGACGCGGTTTCCAGCGCGCTGGCGGCCGCCTACTATGAACTGGCTTTCACAACCTTGGCCGGGCAGGTGCGGCGATGCGTTCGCTCGGTGAAGGGGAACCAATGGATGTTCCGCACCGGGCACGCGCTCGATCATCCGTTGCGGTTCCGCAAGGAACTTCTCACCCGGAATGCCGAAACGGGGCAGTATCCAGTGCTGTGCGAAAGGACGCCGGTCCGGATGGATCTGTCGCACAGCGCGTGGAGCGATATCTTTTTCCTGGGGATGGATTATCCCGAGGGGGCTCAGGTTCTGAATGTGTCGATCGACCTGGGGGTCTACCAGCGCGACGCCAATCCCCGGCCACCGGTCGAAGTCTATCTGCGGGTCATTGACGAACCGGTCTTGCGACTGGCCAGTGTCGACATGAAGGCCCGGGCCGATGTGGAAACCGTGGGAGGGGTCTTTGACTTCGCGGGAGACTATCTGGGGTTGGTGAAGGCGGGAGTGATCGCCGCCGGGATCATCCCCCCCGGACTGGAAGGGGCCGACCAGCGGCTGTCGGAAGTCTTTTCCGTGCTGCTGGGACCGGGGCTGGGGCTGGAGGTCGTGACCAAGGTCAACGACATCCCCAAGGGATCGCGACTGGCGGTTTCGACCAATCTGCTGGCCGGCATCATCGCGGCGTGCATGCGGGCCACAGGTCAAGTGTCGACGCTGGAGGGATCGCTGGCCGAACGTGATCGTCGACTGGTCGCGGCACGCGCCGTGCTGGGGGAATGGCAGGGGGGATCGGGGGGAGGCTGGCAGGATTCCGGCGGTGTCTGGCCCGGAATCAAGCTGATCACGGGAGAACGGGCCGTCCAGGGTGATTCGGAGTTTGGTGTCAGTCGGGGCCGGCTGCTCCCCCAGCACCGCCTGTACGGTTTTGATGAAATCAACGAACAGACCCGGCGAAAACTGTGCGACAGTCTGGTGCTGGTGCATGGGGGAATGGCTCAGGATGTCGGACCGATCCTGCGGATGGTGACCGAGAAATACTTGCTGCGAGGCGAGCGAGAGACCGTCGCGCGGCAGGAGGCGATTTCGTTATTGAAATCGATCGAAGCGGCGTTGGTGCGGGGCGATGTGCGGGAACTCGCCTCGGCGACGACCCGCAATTTCCGCGGCCCCATTCAGTCGATCATTCCCTGGGCCTCGAATTTCTACACCGAAACGCTGATTGAACGGGCGCAGCGGGAATTCGGCGAGAATTTCTGGGGCTTTTTAATGCTGGGCGGGATGTCGGGGGGAGGGATGGGCTTCCTGTTCGATCCCCGGGTGAAGACTCAAGCTCAAGGCTACATGCAGACGTTGATGCGCGACGTGAAACGCGAACTTCAGGAGGGCTTTCCGTTCGCGATGGAACCTGTCGTCTACGATTTCTCGATCAACGATCAGGGAACCACCGCCGTCGTATTGACCGGCGCGGATGTCCTGCTTCCCGCGGAATACTACGCGCTCGTGATTCCGGACCTGGTCCGCCAGAGTTCCCGCGACCTGACTCCTTTGCAACGGATCGAGTTGCAGCGTGTCTCGCAGGAAACGATCCAGGGCGGTCGGCTGGCGCAGGCGAGCGATCTGCTGCTTTCGAGCCTGCTTCCCACGATGGCGCGGGCGAATGGTTCGAGCGCGACGCTCCCCGCCCTGCTTAAGGACAACGGGTTCGACTCGGAACTTCATGAACAGATCCGGGGAGATTTGAAGTCCGGGCGGATCGGGCTGGCCCAGAACCGCCTGGCGGTCAGTACCGAACTTCAGGATGTCCTTCCCGGAGACGTTTGGCACGCTGACCGCGATGTCACCGATGCGATGCGGTCGGCCGGTCAAGCGGCGATCGCCCGAGGCGAGGTGGGGGTGTTCACCCTGGCGGCGGGGGCCGGTTCTCGCTGGACACGCGGCGCGGGGGTGGTCAAGGCGCTACACCGGTTCCACCGCTTCGCCGGCCGCTATCGCAGCTTCCTCGAAGTGCATCTGGCGAAAACCCGTCGGCGGGCGCGGGAGTTTCAGGGAACGATTCCCCACATTGTCGCGACAAGCTACCTGACCGACGGTCCCATCCGCCGAGCGCTCGACCAACTGGCCACGTCCTCCACAAGCGGGCCGATTCTCACGTCTCCCGGGCAGTCGGTCGGGTTGCGTTTGATTCCGATGGTCCGCGATCTGCGATTCGCCTGGGAAGAGACGGCGCATCAGGTACTCGACGAGCAGGCTGAGAAAGTTCGAACCAGTCTGCACGCCGCCCTGATTGCCTGGGCCGAGTCAGCCGGTTGTGGCAACGATTACACTGAGAACCTTCCAGGGCAATGTCTGCACCCGGTCGGACATTGGTTTGAGATTCCCAGTCTGCTCCGCAACGGGGTGCTGCACCGCCTGCTTCAAGAACAGCCGCAATTGAAGCACCTGATGCTCCATAACATCGACACGCTGGGGGCTGACCTCGATCCAGGACTGCTGGGGCTCCATTTGCAATCAGGCGACTGCCTGACGTTTGAAGTGATTGGACGTCGGATTGACGATCGTGGAGGGGGCCTTGCCCGGGTCGATGGTCGCGTCCGGATGATTGAAGGGCTGGCCATGCCCCGCGAAGAGGATGAGTTCAAACTCACCTACTACAACACGCTGACGACCTGGATCAACATCGATCGCCTGCTCGCGGTGTTTGGACTCGACCGGACATCGCTGGCCGACTCGGGCGTCGTTTCGGCCGCCGTCCGTCGATTCAGCCAGCGGCTTCCCACCTACATCACCATCAAGGATGTCAAACGACGCTGGGGACATGGACAGGAGGATATCCTCCCCGTGTCGCAATTCGAGAAGCTGTGGGGAGACATGACCGCGGTCCCGGAGGTCGATTGCCGATTTGTGGTCGTGCCACGCTGTCGCGGACAGCAATTGAAAGAACAGGCGCAATTGGACGGTTGGTTGCGCGATGGGACGGCGGACTGGATCGAATCGCTGGGGGATTGGAAGGCGTAGTGGACTTTGATGTTGGAGTTTACGAGTTCCTGGTTGGTTGAATCGGAGCGGGCAACCGAAGGGTCCCAGCGAATTGACCCCGGTGCCCAGAGTTGTTACGCTTTCGGTTTCCTCCCAAGCGGCCCCAGCTTCTGGCATTCGTGGAATGTGCCAAAAAGTGCCGGCCCGGTTCCTTTTCTGGTTCTGCCACCACGTTATGGGTTCGACTGAACGTACCCGCGAGATTCGCCGGCGACGGGCGCGGCGCGCGAAATTGAAGAAGCTGCGAGAAAAGTTCGCGAAGGCGACTAGCGACGCTGACAAGGCGGCCCTGCTGGCGAAGGCCCAACGGGTCAGCCCGCTGGTGACCACACTGGAACTGGTGACCGAGGCCTAGATCTCGGGGTTGCTATTCCACGCGGCCGTAAACGAAGTGTTTCTGCGGAGCCGCGCCCGTCAGAGAGCGGTAGCCGTTGGCCGCTTTCTGACGGGCGCGGCTCGGGCTTTATGCTGCGTTTTCCGCCGCGCAGAGTAAAGAACTCGTCTTTACTCATCTGGAATGGACTGGTAGACTCCCGCTCTCACCACGTTCCCCTCCGAGTTCATTTCCCCCCCCACCTCATTGGCCAGCGGCTTTTTCTCTCGCTTTACGTCGGTTGAACCCGACAGCAAGCGCGGGATTCGGTGACGTTTCGTCTTGCGCAGGACGCGCAGGACGTCGGCATCCTGGGCCGTCCGGTTTTCGATTGGGTTCCGTCCGCGACAGAAGGGAGTCTCTCGTGCGGAAGCTCTACAGCATTCGGTTTGTTCGGGCTCTGACCTTTCTCTTTGGATTGGCGCTGGTGGCTGCCGGCCCCACTGCGGTGTGGGCGGCCCGCGTCGAATCCGACCCTTCCAAGGTCTACCATCTTCGCAAGAAGCATGGTCCCTGGATGATCAAGGTCTCCAGCTTCTCGGGCGAAACTCCCGAACAGCGGCAGAATTCCATCGAAGCCGCCAATCAGCTCGTCACGCTGCTGCGCGCCAAAAACATACCGGCGTATATCTACCAGCAGGATGAGCAGATCGAAGATATCGACACCTACGATACGAAGCACCGGCTCCAGCGTCGGCACTACACCGCGCAACACGGGGAAATCGCAGTTCTCGCCGGCAATTATGAGAGTGTCGAAGACAAAACCGCACAGGCCACTCTGAAGTTCATCAAGAAATTCAGCCCCAAAGTCGAAGTCCAGCACCACGGAGAGAAGGTCGAGCATCCGCTCGCCCTGAACAAAGCGTTCCTCGCGCCGAATCCGCTGCTTCCCCCGGACGAACTCAAGCGTCGATCGAAAGATCCTCTGATGGCGCAACTGAATTCGGGCGTCCGCAATTCGCTGCTGGAAAACAAGGGGAAATATACCCTGATCGCGGCGTCGTTCTACGGCAACTCGGCGATCAAGCCCACCACGTTCGCCAGCTTCGAACGGGACCTGCAGGACGACAAAAAGATCTCGCTCGACAACGCCGCGAAGAGTTCAGTCGAAATGGCGACGGTCATGCGCAACCAGTACAAGATGGAAGCGTTTGTCTATCACGAGCGGTTCCGTTCGATTGTCACCGTGGGTGCGTTCAACACTCCGGATGATCCCGCGATCGCCCGCCTGATCGAGCAACTCCGCAGCAAGGAAAAGATCGACCCCAATACCAAACAGAAGGTCTTGGTGGGCGAGGCGATTCATCTCATGGGACGCGACGGGAAAACCCCCATCAAGTCCTGGACGATCGATCCCATTCCCGAGCTGATGGAAGTTCCGAAGTGGTAATCCGATTCGTTGCCGTCGCGAAGTGAAAACCCGTCCGTACCCTGGCGGGGCAACGTGTCGCCCCATCGAAAACCGCACAGGTCGTCCCATCCGCAGGGCTGAACCGATTCTGTCTCCCTGGTCAGCCGCTTATTTCAAACAGATCTTGCGGATCCCGTTCACACCACCGGCGTCAATCGTGTCAATCCGATCCTCCGCCGGTCGCAACTGACCGCCGAAATAAACCTGCGATCGAGCTTCGCAACTGCGGTCGCGTCGCGAGTGAAACAGTGCGAGATGGATTTGCGTCGTCCCCGTCCGTTCAATCACGTCGCAGACGTTGAACGGGTCGATTCCGCCTCCCGGCAGAATCTCAATCCGACCGCGGGCCGCCTCGATCAGCCCGCGGATCAACCCCGCCCCGTTATACGCCGACTCTTCCTGACCCGAGGTGAGGATCCGTGTGATCCCCAGATCGATCAACTGTTCCAGTGTCGCGAACGGGTCGGGGACCACATCGAACGCGCGGTGAAACACCGTCGGTCGCCCCTGCGCCAGACTCACGAGTTCGGCCGTTCGTTCCCGGTGCAGCGTTCCATCGGAATGCAGGCAGCCAAAAACCAGACCGTCGGCCCCCTGTTCCACCGCGAACCGGGCGTCGGTCCGCATCACCGCGAACTCTGCTTCGCTGTAGTCGAATCCCCCCACGCGGGGACGAATCATCGCGAGTACCGGGAACTTCGTCTGGCGTTTCACTTCAACCAACGTCCCCAGCGAGGGCGTCAGTCCGCCGAGAAACAACGCGGAGTTCAACTCGATCCGGTCGGCTCCCCCCTCCTCGGCCGCCAGCGCGTCCTCGAGGGAACCACAGCAGATCTCGATCAGCATCGTTCGACTCTCGTCCACGTTCCTACGCCAACAATTCCGGAATGATCTTCGGCCCTTCGACTCCCGTCAGCCGCTGTTCCAGTCCCTGGAACTTGTAGGTGAACCGCTCGTGATCGATTCCCAGGCAATGCAGAATGGTCGCGTTCAGGTCGTTCACGTTGGCGGGGTTTTCGACCACGTTGTAGCTGAAGTCGTCGGTCTCGCCGAAACTGATGCCCCCCTTGATCCCGCCCCCCGCCATCCACATGCAGAAATTCCGCGGATGGTGATCGCGACCGTAAGTCTCTTTGGTCAACTGACCCTGCGAGTACACTGTCCGACCGAACTCGCCTCCCCAGACAACCAGCGTCGTATCGAGCAGGCCGCGCTGTTTCAGGTCGTTGAGTAACGCCCCGCACGGCTGATCCACATCGCGACATTGCAACGTGATGTCGCCGGGAAGATTGCCGTGCTGGTCCCAGCCGCGATGCAGCAGTTGCACCACGCGCACCCCTCGCTCGACCAGTCGCCGGGCCAACAGGGCGCTGGCGGCGAACGTGCCCGGCGTGTTGACATCGGGACCGTACGCCTCCAGCGTCTCCTTCGTCTCTCCCTTCAGATCGACCAGTTCCGGGACACTCCCCTGCATCCGGAACGCCATTTCGTATTGCGCGATCCGCGCCTGAATCTCGGGATCGCCCAACTCCTGAAACTGCCGCTGGTTGAGTTTTGACAGCACGTCCAGCATCGCCCGGCGGTCGCGCGACTCGACCCCCGGGGGATTCTGAATGTACAGCACCGGATCCCCCACACTGCGGAGCGCGACTCCCGAGTAACTTGTCGCCAGAAAGCCGCTCGACCACATGCGAGTGAACAGCGCCTGAGCCGCCGCCTTGGCGCTCCAGGTGGGAGTCAGCACAACGAACGAAGGCAGATTGTTCGTTTCGGCCCCCAGACCATACGAGACCCACGAGCCGAGACTCGGTTTGCCGGGAACTTCGCTGCCGGTCATCACAAACGTGCACGCCGGGTCGTGGTTGATCGCGTTCGTGTGAACGGACTTCACGAGCGCGATCTTGTCGACATGCTGCGCGGTGTGCGGAAGCAGCTCGCTCACCCAGCGACCGCACTGGCCATGTTGCGCGAACTTGAATTTCGACGGTGCGACGGGCAGCCGTTTCTGGCCGCTCGTCATCGTGGTGATCCGCTGATTCTGCCGAACGCTGTCCGGAAGATCTTTGTCGAAATACTCATTCAATCCGGGCTTATAGTCCCACAGATCCATCTGCGCGGGACCGCCATTCATGTGCAGATAGATGACCGACTTCGCCTTCGGAGGAAAGTGCGGAAACCCGGGGAGAGCTGGATGCACTTTGCCACCGGTCGCGTCCGCGGCCGACGCCGAACCGGAGTTTGCCAGGACTCCGGCGAGCGCCGCGGCTCCCAGGCGAACACCCGTGGATCCAAAAAACTGCCGGCGGGTCTGAGCGAGGTCGTGTTCAAAATATGGGTGCATGGTGATCAGTTCCTCGTGACGGTTTCGTCAAGATTCAAAATCAGATTGGAAACGAGGGTCCAGGCGGCGAGTTCGGGAACCGACGCTCCCGACTTGAGTCGCGATTCCCCGACCCGTACCACCTTGTCGGCGGACGGCAGGTCGGCGGAATAGCGTTCCTGATAGCCCGCCACCGCCTCCCGCAGCAGTACCAGCTCCTGTTCCGCCGGCGGCCGCGACAGCACCGTGATGTACGCGTACCGCAGTCGCTCGTCGGTCGTCTTGCCTCCCTGCTCCAAGATCCGCTCGGCGAACGCACGGGCCGCCTCGAACTGCTGTGTGTCGTTCATCAACTGCAGCGCCTGCAATGGGGTGTTGGTCCGTTCCCGCCGGGCGCAAAGTTGTTCGCGATTCGGTCCGTCGAAATTGCTCATGAACGGCGGCGGCGCAGTCCGCTTCAAGAAGCAGTAGACGCTCCGCCGATAGAGCGACTCTCCATGATCCTGCAGATAGAACCGCGTATTGCTGTCGGCGTAACCAACCGGTTCCCAGATATTGGGGGGTTGGTACGGACGGACACCGGGGCCACCCATTTTCAGGCGGATCAGTCCGCTGACGAACAGCGAGTTATCGCGAATCTGCTCGGCGTCGAGCCGGAATCGCGGACCCCGGGCATACAGCCGATTTTCCGGATCCTTGGCGAACACCTCGGGCAGCACTTTGCCATCCTGCCGGAACGCCGACGAGGTGAGCAGCAGCTTCACGAACGCCTTGGTGTTCCAGCCCGACTCGCGGTATTGCACCGCCATCCAGTCGAGCAGCTCAGGATGCGTCGGAGGTTCCCCCTGGGCACCGAAGTCGTCGCTCGTCTTGACGATCCCCATGCCGAAGAACTGTTGCCAGAGCCGATTGACCGTGACCCGCGCGGGGAGCGGGTGATCGGGAGACATCAGCCACTTCGCCAGATCGAGCCGGTTCGGTCGCCGGGCGGGGTCGTCGAGTTTGAGCGCGGGGAAAATCGCCGGCACGGTCGGCTCGACCTTCTGTCCCGGCTTGTCGTACTGGCCACGCGTCATCACGAACGCGTCGCGCGGCTGATCGAGATCCTTGAAGATGAACGTTCCGGGCAGACCCTCTTCCAGCGCGACCCGCTGGGCGAGGGCGAAATCGTAGCGGTTTCGCGCCAGCTTCCAGTCGGCGTTCGTGGGACGGGCCGAACTGCTTAAGAAAAAGTTCCGCAGCCGCGTACGAATCTCGGGAGTGGTTTCCTTATCCGGACCATCCCGCAGGGCCGCCGCCAGATCACCGGGAACCCCCGGTGTCTCAATTCCCTTGCGGTCATTCCACCAGGCACGGAACGAAGCTCGCGGGTCTATCGCCGGCGCGAGTTCGCCCGAGACACTCAGCCGATCCCATTCGACGATGCCGCCAAACTGACCGAACGTGATTCCGCGAACGGCTTCTCCTCCGGAGAGCTGCCACTGTTCCCCGGTCACTTCCAGTAAAATCCATTGCCCCTTGGCAGGGAGATCGCCCAGACTGAGACGCTCGGGGGTGCCGACCTGTCCGCCGCCAATCTTTTCGGGGTTCCCCCAGATCGCCCGGCGAGTCCCCTTAGAAGTCTGCAATTCCAGCATGATCGCCTGAGGAGGCTCGTTCGCATCGACTTTCGCGAAGACGTGGAACCGGGCCTGTTCCGGAACGACCAGCGAGACACCAAAATTCTCCGCCTTGTCGGTGTAGTTGCTCGCAAAGGACTGGCGCAGCGCCCGCACTCCCGAAGCGACGGTCGTCTGCGGCGCGTTCGACCAGACCGACGCGTTGCGCGAAGAACAATTGAGCCGCGCGCCGGCGGGAAAGAGATCGTCGAACCAGACGTCGCTGACCGGTCGCTTGACCGGCGCGGGATTCGCCTCGGCGGGGTCCACAAACTCGAGTTTCGCCGTCAGTTCATCGAGCGCCTGCTTCGCCTGCTGCTCTGCTGCTCGCAACGCCGCCAGGTCACGCTCCTGGTCGGCGTCGGGTAGCCGCAGGAACGGGTCGGTCGTGTTGATATTCCGATCCATCGCCGGGTCGGCGGAACTGTAGAAGAACGAATACAGCGAGTAGTACTCGCGCGATGTCAGCGGGTCATACTTGTGATCGTGACAGACGGCACAGCCGCCGGTGAGTCCCATCCACGCCTGGATCGTCGTGCTGGTTCGGTCGACCGCGTATCGGAAGAGAAACTCCGAATCAATCGAACCCCCTTCGCTGGTCGTGACGTTGCAGCGGTTGAACCCGGTTGCGATCAACTGGTCGCGCGTCGGGTTGGGGAGCTTGTCGCCGGCGAGCTGTTCGATTGTGAATTGATCGAAGGGGAGATTCCTGTTGAACGCTCCGATCACCCAGTCGCGATATGCCCACATTTCACGGACGTTGTCGAGATGCAGGCCGTGCGTGTCAGCGTAGCGGGCGACATCCAGCCAGTGCCGGGCCATCTCTTCGCCGTACCGGGGCGACGCGAGATACCGGTCGACCATGTTTTCGTACGCGTTCGGAGCGGCGTCTTTCTCGTACTGTTCCACCTCGGCCGGGGTGGGGGGGAGACCGGTGAGGGCGAACGCGACCCGCCGGATCAATGTCGAGCGACTCGCTTCGGGACGTGGTTCCAGCCCCGCTTGTTGCAGCCGCGCCAACAGGAACCGGTCGATCGGGTTCTCCTGCCAGCCGGGCCGATTCACCACCGGTAGCTCACTTTTGACGGGGGGATCGAACGCCCAGTGCTTCTGATATTTGGCCCCCTGCTCAATCCATTTCCGCAGAATCTCTTTCTGCGCTTCGGTGAGTGGCTTTTTCGCCGCCGGGGGAGGCATCACCGTCGACTCATCGGTCGAGATGATCCGCTGCCACACTTCACTTTCGTCGAGCGAACCCGCTTTGAGCGGCGTGCCGCTGTCTCGTTTGGCGAACGCCGCCTCCGGTTCATCCAGCCGCAGATCCCCCTTGCGAGCCCCGGCGTCGGGACCATGGCAGGCGAAGCAATGCGCCGACAGGATTGGCAACACATCGCGACCGAATTTCACGTCGTCGGCGGCGAAAACCGCAGCGAACGGCAGTCCAAGCGAGAGCAGCGACGCGAGCGACATCAAACAATATCGCCACGTCACGCGTTGCGAAGCGCTACAGGCAGGCACGGGAGCAAACCTCGGCGGAGAAACTTGGTTGGCACCCCCAGGAAAGAAGCGCTTCGGGAGGCCGGTGGGCAAGTGACTTATCGAGTTCAATTGTAACGGGAGGGGTGACTGGGGAGGTAGCGTGGAGTTCATTCCACACGCCCCCGCTTTTTTTCAACTGCCCGCTTCGGGGCCAGGATCGCCCGATCTCAAACAGCAATGCCCGTTGCTCGGCGCACTGCCGACTCATTGCTCTCTATCCAGAGAGCCGGAATGGCGCGCAACTCCATCCTGTTCATCCCTTTCATCCTCTTCATCCTGTTAAATTCTTTCCGTCCGTCGTACGCACTTTCATAGCCGCACAATCACATTCCGCAGTTCGGCTTCACGGCCCACTCGCGGCGTTCGCTGGCCGTGGCCCCCAACTTAGCCTCCAAGCGGGCCGTTGTTTCTTTTCGACAATGCCAATCTCCACAGTCCCGGAACCGTCAATCACTGGCACCACTCCGTCTCCCTCGCTAGAAGACACTCTTCACAGTGTCTCAATTCTCGTCCCGCCATCGTCCCGCTGTACCGAACCCGCGCGCTCCCCATGATTCGCATTCCCGCCGACCGGCTGACATCCCTGGTTCAAGCCATTTTCTCGAAAGCGGGCTGTCACGCCCCCGAAGATGCCCAGATCGCCCGTCGGCTTGTCGAATCCAACCTGGTCGGCCACGATTCGCACGGCGTGATTCGCGTTTCCTATTACATCGACTGGTTGAAAAAGGACATGGTGCGCGCCAACCAGAAGGTGCAGTCGGTCTTCGAAACCGACACCCTCGCGGTTCTCGACGGCCAGCGCGGCTTCGGACAATCGGTCGGCGAACAGGCGATGGAAATCGCGATTGCCAAAGCGAAAAAGAGCGCCCTCTCCATTCTCGCCCTGAGAAACACCGCCCACCTGGGGCGAATTGGTGACTGGCCCCAAATCGCATGCGACGCCGGACTTTGCTCACTGTTCTTCGTCAACACCAGTGGGTTTGGACTGCTGGTCGCCCCGTGGGGCGGTATCGACCGCCGACTCTCTGCGAACCCTGTCGCCGCCGGCGTCCCCGTCCCCAATGGTCCCGACATCATCTTCGACATCTCGACTAGTTCGATCGCCGAGGGGAAACTCAAGGTCGCGTTCAACAAGGGAGTCGACGTTCCCCCGGGCTGCATTATCGACCATGATGGCAACCCCACCAATGACCCCAAAACGTTTTACGGCAAACCCCCGGGAGCGATTCTGCCGTTTGGCGGACACAAGGGGTACGGCCTGGGAATCATCGCCGAGATGTTCGCGGGCGCACTGACCGGCAGCGGTTGCAGCGACCCCAACGCCCCGTATCTGATCAACGGTCTGTTCGCGGTGCTGATTGACCCCGACCGTATTCCGAACGACCTGGGTTTTGGACACGAAGTGAGCCGATTTGTCGAGTTCGTGAAACAGTCCCGAAAAGCGACTCCCGATTCCGAGATTCTGATGCCCGGGGAAGTCGAAGCCCGCACGAAACAGCAGCGCCTCGCGGCGGGGATCGAACTCGACGACCTCACGTGGAAGGCACTGTGCGAGACCGGCGCGGCGCTGGGGGTTTCGGTGACGGTGTGAACGCCGACTGACGCCCCTCGGTCCCTGGTCCGCTTTCAATGGATCGTTGGGGCTGGTCAGCTTCACACGGACTTGTAAAACCCGCTCCACTCGGGCGGTTCGTTAAAGAACATCGCGTACAACTCGCGGGCCTCGGTGTCGATTTCCCGATACCACGCCGGTCACCGCCAGCAGCTTTTCGAGACGCGTTTCGAGTTGATGCCGCTTGTTGAGATCGGCTTCAGTCCCCATCCCGTCGATCACGTATTCGACCGTCAGTATCGCGAGGTCTTCGTCGTCAATCGGCTCAAAACCGTCGGCGATCGGTTGAGCCAGAATGCGTTCCAGGTCCTGCTCGCGGCTCAACGACTTGTCGCGGGCATGTTCCGCCGTCTGACCCGGTTCGCCCACCCGCCCCCAGCGCTCGTGGATCTTCGCGCCGCAGATCCAGGCTTCATGAAAATAGGGAATCCGCTTGATCCGTTTGTAGAGCTTGAGCATCGGTGAAGTCGTTCGCTGGAATTCGAATCCGTCGGTCAGTTAGGGCAATAAGGACGTGTCGAATATCGCTGGCACAGTCGCTCGCGGCCGCAGCCGGTCGATGTCACCAATCAGAATCACCCGCGCGGCGGCGTCCACGACAAGTGGTTTTTTTTCCCCCAAGAGTTTCAGAACCGCGGCGACGTCGTCCATCGGGGCGACTGTGATCGTGACATAGTATTGCCCCTGCGGACCACAATCGTCCGTGGAGGTCAATGACTCGGGAGCCACCTCTCGAATTTTGGGGACCAGCGGATGCAGATCCGGTGAGGGATGAACCCCTTCGGCATTGACCGGTTCTTCAGGAACGCGAATGACGACGACCTTGTCGCGTCCATATTTGTCGACCAGACTTTGGACAGCGGCAACCGAAGCGGCCGCCACGGCCCTCTTTAGAATGAATTGATCGATCGCGTCGGATCCCGGCCAGCCGTCGGTCGGACGCTCTGTCTTTTCAACGCCGGCGTCAACCAGAATGGTACGGTTCGCCACATCGACACCAGTCACCCGGCCAAAATCAATTCGATCCGCGGCGTCAACGACATCGAGAATCGGACTGATGACGAACAGAGAATCACTCCCAGAGTACGTACTTCCGCGCGACGAAAAGCTATGGCTCGTGCTGTCGGGATCCTTGAGTTGCTGCACCTTGTGCGAAATCTCTGCGTTGTGGGTGCTGTCTCGAACGCCGTCCACCACGACCGCGACTTCCTGGACTTTGAGTTGCTTCTCCGCCGCCGCCACTTGACCTTGAAATTCCCCCAACCCCCTTCGGAACGAGTCGGCTGCTTGTTGTTGCGTGAGTGAGGGACTTGCTGGTGGTGCTGGCCGACTGCAACCCGGTATGGAGAGGCTGAAGAGTGTTGCCAAAACGCACAGCCGACGGAATGACATGGCATCGCCTTTGGAGGTTGCGCGGTGTTTGGCCGCGGTGTGATCCGTGCGGAATGGAACGCGATGTTCACGTTGGACCGCATGATGCGGATTCTATCACATCCGCGTCACGTGCCAGCAACTGTTCCACCCGCCGCGTCGCCGGACGTGCGATGACATCGCCCACGCTGCCCGTCTGTAAAATTCGTCCGGCGTCGAGAACGACGACCCGGTCGGCGAGACTCCGCACGTCATTCGGATCGTGCGTCACCAGGAGCGCGGGGATCTGTTGCGACTTCAAGAACTCACGAATCAGCCCCCGCAACTCGCGACGGGTCGGCGTGTCGAGGGCCGACAACGGTTCGTCGAGCAACAGCAGTTTCGGACGGGAGGCGACCGCCCGCGCCAGTGCCACACGCTGTTGCTGACCTCCCGAGAGTTCGCGTGGATATCGCCGTTCGATCCCCGCAAGCTGCAACATCGACAGCAACTCCGCCACACGATCCTGCTCATCGCGGACGGAAACCCCCTTCAACCCAAATCCAATGTTGTCCGCGACATTCCTGTGGGGAAACAGGGCGTAGTCCTGAAAGAGACAGCCGACGCCCCGCCTTTGCGGCGAAGTTTGCGTTTTGCGATCGGAGTCGAACCAGATCTCCTCGCCAAACCGAATCGTGCCCGAGTCGGGTCGTTCCAAGCCAGCGAGTGACCGCAACACCGTGGTCTTTCCGGAACCGGAAACTCCCATCAGCGCGGTGACGTGAAACTCGCTCAGGGGATGTTCGAATTCGATTTCCAGACGAAATGCCGATCGGAACTCGTGGGCAATCTTCACAAGGAGTGGGGGCTTCATCGCGAGTTTCTCCCCCGGTCGAGCGTCTGCACGAACATCAGCGTCACGAGCGAGAATCCCAGCATCCAAAGTGAAGTCGCAGCGGCGGCGTCGTAGCGCAGGGCCTGGACATCGTCATAGACCGCCATCGACAACGTGCGGGTGATTCCCGGGACATTGCCCCCGACCATCAGAATCACGCCGAACTCACCAATCGTGTGGGCGAACGTCAGGACCAGACCGGTGAGAATTCCGCGCCACGCGAGTGGCAACGTCACGCGTGCGAAAGTCTCGAACCGTGACACCCCCAGGCACCACGCCGCCTCGATCAGCCGCCGGTCGACAGCCGCCAGCGCCGACGTGAACGGTCGAATGGCGAACGGCAGGTTGTACAAGACCGAGGCGATGACGATCCCCGGAAATGTGAACGGCAGCGTCGATCCGGTGAACTGATGGTAATAGCCGCCCACAACGCTTCGCGGACCCATTCCCCACAACAGGTAGAAGCCCAGGACGGTGGGAGGAAGAACCAACGGCAACGCGACCACCGCCTCCACGACATAGCGCCAGCGGGACCGGGTCGACGCCAGCCACGCGGCCACGGGCAATCCCAACAGCAACAGAATCGACGTCGTCGAGAAGGCGAGCGCCAAAGTCAGTTTGAGAGCGGTCCAGTCCACGGGCACTCAACCGTTCTGGTTTCGAATGCCGTAACGGTTCAAAATCGCCTGTCCGGCCTCACTCATCAGGAAGACGCGAAATCTCTCGGCCGCCCCGGGAGCTTTGGCCCAATTCAAAATCACTCCCCCTTGAACCAACGGGGGATACGAATCGGCAGGGACCACGAAAGAATCTCCCATGTCGCGGAGCGCCGGGGCGGTCACCAGAGAGGCGGCGACCAAGCCAACGTCCGCGGCTCCTGTGTCGACCCATTGCACGGCTTGAGAGACGTTTTCCGCGAGGACGAGTCGATCTTTGGCCGATTCGTACAATTCCAACGACTTGAGCGCCGCGACCGCCGCTCGGCCATAGGGCGCATGATCCGGATTGGCGATCGCGATCTTCGCGGCGCGCGGGTCAGTCAAAACGCGCATCCCCCCCTCGCGCAGTTTTAACGGGGAATCACTTCGAACCCACAACACCAGTTCGCCGACGCCGTAGGTGAATTCCGAGTTGGCGACCCCCTGACCTTGCGCGATCAGTTTCCGGGGGAAATCGATGTCGGCCGAGAGAAACAGATCAAACGGTGCCTCATTCGAGAGTTGCGCGAAGAACGCCCCCGACGCGCCAAAGGTAACTTGCAACTCAACCTGGGACTCGATCCGCGCGAATTCCTTGGCGAGTTCCTCAAACGCGAATCGCAAATCCGAAGCGGCGGCGATGCGCACCGTGCCACTCACGGCCGGGTGTGCGGAATCCCCGGCTTCCGTCACATCGCCTTCAGCGTTGGCACCGGAAGCGGACGACGGATTCGTGGAATTCGGTGCCGGTTGAGTCGCGGTCGGCTGGCATCCGGTCAGGAACAGGGCCACCCACAGCAGCGCTCCCGTCGCCAGGCACGACGTCGTGCTGGCAGATTGATCATCGAGCGTCAGGAACACCTGTCGCACAAACCTACTCCACATCGCGAACTTCTCCCGTATTCAGCGGTTGGTACCCCGGAAGCTCCGCGAGCAGTCCACGGTACGATTCGGACTGGAGGACATTCAGCAGCGCCACAACGCGTGGGTCGGCGAGCGCGCCCCGGGGACAACACAGGTCGTACGATTCGTCCCGCACTTTCAAAAACCGCAGTCCCGCCTCTTCGGAAACGAGCCGCACGCAAACTCCCACGTCGGCCCAGCCCGCGCGAATCGCCTCGGCGACCGCGCGATGATTGGCGGCGAGATGGGCAGGCGGCCGTTTTCCCGGTCGCAATTCGTCCAGGCATTGCCGGGCTCCAGAACCCGGTTCCCGCCCCACCCACCGCAGGCGACTGCGCACAACGGAGCCGACCGTCCGGGCCTTGTTCCCCGGTGAAATCGCCAGTCCTGCCTGCCACCGCGCGACGTGAATCAACGCGAATCCCGCCCCTATTCGCGATCGAACCGCATCGGCGTTTCCATCCCCGCGCTGCTCACCCTGCAGGTGGAGGCCGGCCAGATGCGCCCGACTGTCGGCGAGCAGATCGAGCGCGGCTCCACTCGAGCGGGGAATGATCAGCAGGCGAAAGTCGGTCGTCCGCGCGTACTCGGCGGCCAAGAGGCCCGCCGCCGGATCACAACACGCCAGAACCAGCGTCCGCGACGGGGGAACCTGCCGACGAAACTGAATCACCCCGTATTCACAGATTCCGTCATGGGGCGGTGCCCAGGGAAAGGCAGTCTCCGCGGGAAACAGCAGATTTCGGCCCGCGACTTCCGATTCCCAGAATCGACAGCGTTCCTGTTGCGGCAACCAGGCCCACTCCGGGGTTTGGTCGGCGTCCTCGCGTGATTGAAACAGATCGTCCAGCCGGCATTCGAACCCCCGGGCCAGCGCCAGGGCGGTCGCCACCGAGGGCACCAGCCGACCCGTCTCAATCGCGCTCACCTCGGCCCGCGACACCCCGGCGCGGGTCGCCAGCTCGTGCTGCGACCAGCCGCGGGAAGCGCGGAACAGCTTGACCTGATTGGTGACCGACGACCCGAGTGACATGATCGTATCATTATCCAGTCATGATCGTATCTGTGTCAACCGGGAGGTAATCTTCCGCTCGACGTCTGCCCAATTCCGGGAGGCGTCTCCGCCCGGTGTGTCGTTCCTTCCTCAAGCCAGTCGTTCTCATGGTCACTGTTCCTGCCCGTCACCGACGAATCGGCTTCACGTTGATTGAACTTCTCGTCGTCATCACCATCATTGGCATTCTGGTCGCCCTGCTTCTGCCGGCGGTTCAACAGGCACGCGAGGCCGCGCGCCGATCGCAATGCAAGAACAACCTCAAGCAGATTGGTCTGGCGATCAATAACTATCACGACGCCCACCGGGTCTTTCCCCCGGGTCGGATGCGCAGCGATTGGGATGGAAACGGTCGCTGTTTTTCGGCGTACGCCCACCTGCTGCCGTTTCTCGAGGCGCAGAATCTGTATGCGACGATCAACTTCAACGCCGACCCTGACAATCCGGCACTCAACGGAATTCCGGTGGGCCAGACGATTCCGTTCTTTCTCTGCCCCAGCGACACGCCCCGGGTGTTGCAGGCCAATACCGTGAATGGTGTCGTCGTCAACAGCGCGGTCCACAACTATCCGTTGAACACCGGCACGACGTACCCACTGTCGCCCCGCAACCCGGGCGGCGTGGCAGTCACCGGGGTCTTCTTCGAAAACTCATCCATTGGCTTTCGCGATCTGCGCGACGGATCGAGTCAGACGGTCTGCATCAGCGAAACGATTATCGCTGAGGGAGGGCCGTCGACCTGGGACGGAGTCAGCCCCACGAACGGTTTCGTGCTGACTCAGGGGAACGACAATTCCTCGAACGGGCCTGAGCTGACCGACTACGCCACGCAGTGCCACGGCAATGGACTCCTGTTGCAGCAAACGCGCGGCAGCCGCTGGTTGTACGGCGCGCCGGGACATTCCATGTACAACCACATCCGTCCCCCCAACGACCCCGATATCGATTGTCGCGGTGGATTGCCCCACAGCGTCCGCAAGGCGTTCTGGTGGGATCGGCTCAGTTTGAACGTGGCGGCCCGCAGTCAACACACCGGCGGAGTCCACGCGCTGATGGGAGACGGAGCGGTTCGATTTGTGAGTTCCAGCGTGAACGGGAAAACCTGGAGCGGTTTGGGGAGTCGGGCCGGTCAAGAGGTTCTGGGGGAATATTGACCGGCTAACAAAAGTCCACATCGTTGGCGAAACCCCAGGCGAGCCGGCCGGCGCAAGCCCAATGCCACTTACTTTCAGAATTATTTCCGCCGGCCCTCACGATCGGCATGAGTTTTGCGCCCAGGTGGCAGGTCTTCCATTTGTCTGGAAAACCTGCCATTTTTGCAAGGAGTGGCCATACCGCACCGTCGCGCCAGCGCCGACGATCTTTCGGCCGACGAACGCGATTCGGTCGCTCAGTTGTTTCGCTCGGTGATGGAGACCTCGCCGCGAGGCCTTGGTTTCGATTTCTTCGAAGGTTCGACCAGCCAGATGGTGTAAACGCGGGGTGTCACGTTGTGGATGCTGATTTTGCAGCGTCTGGGCGGCGGTCAGACACTCGATGAGATCGTGTCACAAATTGTCGGCGATGCGCGCGATCTGTTGCCCGACAACAAGCGCGTGCGAGAGCGCACTCTGTCGGAGAATTCCGGGGCCTATTCCCGGACCCGCCAGCGTCTGCCGGTGGAGTTCATCTGGGAATTGAAGTATCGTTGGCGCTGGACTCCCAGTGTCAAGGATCGCCGCAGCTATCCCGAATTACCCGCGGATGCCTCGCTCGACGTCCTGTTTTACGAAGTGCGCATTCCCGGCGATAAGTCATTGTACCTGGTGAGCAATCTGGATTGGGACGCCCCGACGACGGCCACCGCCTACCAGCGTCGGTATGACGTGGAGTTCGATATTCGCGACATCAAGGTGACAGTGGACGTGGAGAAAATTCGGGCCAAGAGCGTGGAGATGTTCCAGAAGGAGCTGTGCACATCGATTATGGCTTACAACCTAGCGATGCCATTTCGGCGTCAAGCGGCGAAACTCGCCGGCGTCCCGCCGCGTCGCCTGAGATTCAAAGGGGTGTGGACAACGCTGACACACCGCCTGCTTATGAAACCGATGCGCAGTCTCTCCGAATGGTTGGAGCGCTACGACGAAGCCCTCGCCGTAGCCGCGAAGAAAAAACATCCCTAGCGGAAACAGCCCCGCGACTACCCGAGAAAGGCGCACACCCGGCGACAGAAGTCAACGAAATTCATGAAGGCTCTCCACAAGAAAAACGACAGCGAGCCTCCGTCCTCGATGCCAAAGCAAGTGGCATTGAGCTTACGCTGGCCGGTTTGCCGGGGGGAAATGACAGACCGGGATGCGTTTGATTGAAAGGCGAAGCCGTGGCGGCTTCGCCTTTCAGACGAAGTCGGCCTCGCCACTCCATGGAAACCTCTCGCCGCGTGTTCTACACTGCATCCGCACTCGCCGACCCCACCCCCCGTTTCCCCCCTCGTCTCCGGTCACTCTCGATGTGCGGAATCGTCGGTTTTCTCGCCAAGACGCCCGAATTGCGGGCGAATCTGGGAGAGTTCGTCGTCCCGATGCTCACCTGCATGGGGGACCGTGGTCCTGATTCCGCCGGTCTGGCGGTGTTCGAGTCTCCCACCCCCGGACTGCTGCGTCGCTACAGTCTGTTCGTCCCCCGGTCGGACTACAACTGGAACGACCTGCGGGGACGGTTGATGGCTCATTTTGGCGGCGAAATCGATCTGGTCGCCCGCGAACGCCACGCCCTGTTCACCGCCGCCGTCGATGCCGCGACGTTCCGTCGGCACATCGAATCGCACGAACCGGAACTGCACCTGCTATCGGCGGGACGTTCGATTTCCATGTTCAAGGATGAGGGGCACCCCAAAGACATTTCCGCCTCGTATGGATTCACGAAGCTGACCGGGACGCACAGCGTGGGGCACACCCGCATGGCGACCGAGTCGGCGGTCTCCCCCGCCCACGCGCACCCCTTCACCGCGGGAGAGGATTTCTGTCTGGTTCATAACGGCTCGCTGTCGAATCCGTACAGCATCCGTCGCAAGCTGGAAAAGAAGGGAATCCGCTTCGAGACCGACAACGACACCGAGGCCGCCTGCCGATTTTTGGAGTGGCGGATGCGTGAAGGGAACACGCTCGAAGAGGCGTTGCGCCAGGGGTTCGAAGAACTCGACGGGTTCTTCACGCTGCTGATGGCGACGGCCAACAAACTGGTGCTGGTGCGCGACCCGTTCGCCTGCAAGCCCGCGGTGGTGGCCGAGACCGACGACTACGTGGCGATCTCTTCGGAATACCGGGCGCTGGCCCACCTGCCCAACGCCAGGCAGGCGAACATTTTCGAACCGGTCCCCGAACAGATCTACTCATGGACCGTGTAATCACGCTCGATCTCGAAAAACAGACCGTTCGCGAGATCAATCAGTTCCTGCACCACGACCTGGGCGAATCCTCGGCCCGGGTGGAGATCCTCAATCCGTTCGGGGTTCACAACATCGCGGTCGGTCTCGACGCGCCCGTGGAGGTCGACATCCGCGGCCACGCGGGATACTTCACCGCCGGGATGAACAAACAGGCCCGCGTCACCGTCCATGGCAATGTGGGGTGGAGCGTCGCCGAGAACATCATGTCGGGCGAGGTGCGGGTCAAAGGGTGCGCGTCGGAATGCGCGGGCGCTTCGGGTCATGGGGGTCTGGTGGTCATCGAGGGGGATGCCTCCTCCCGTTGCGGCATCTCGATGAAGGGGTGCGACATTGTGGTGGGGGGCGGAGTCGGGCACATGTCGGCGTTCATGGCACAGGCCGGGACGCTGCTGGTGTGTGGCGACGCCGGCCCGAGTCTGGGGGACTCGCTGTACGAGACTGTCATCTACGTGGGAGGGGCCATCCACAGTCTGGGGGCCGACGCCCGCGAAGAACCACTCACCGCCGACGATCGCGCGACCATCGCCCGGTTGCTCGCAGCCGCCCGGTTGGAGCGCGACCCCGGTTCGTTCAAACGGGTCGCGTCGGCCCGCTCTCTGTATCACTGGCACGCCGGCGCAGACCACAAGGCTTATTCATGACTCCGCCGATCCGCAAAGAAGAGAGCTTCAGTTTCAGTCGGCAGACGCTCGAATACATTCACCACGCCGCCGAGCATGGGCTGTACGAAATCCGCGGCCTCGGGGCGAAACGGCAACTCCCCACGTTCGACGATCTGCTCTTCCTCACCGCGTCGGCGTCGCGTTATCCGCTGGAAGGCTATCGCGAAAAATGCGCGACGAAGACGGTGCTGGGCACCCGGCATGCCAAACAGCCGATCGAGCTGGAGATTCCGATCACGATCGCCGGCATGAGTTTCGGGGCGCTCTCGGCGAACGTCAAAGAGTCGCTCGGTCGGGCCGCGACGGCGATGGGGACATCGACCACCACGGGGGATGGTGGCATGACTCCCGAAGAGCGGAAGTCGTCCAAGACGCTGGTCTACCAGTGTCTCCCGTCGCGGTATGGCTTCAACCCCGACGATCTGCGGAAAGCCGACGCGATCGAAATGGTGATCGGGCAGGGGGCGAAGCCGGGCGGTGGGGGAATGCTGTTGGGACAGAAGATCAGCCCGCGGGTCGCGAAGATGCGGACCCTTCCCGAGGGAATCGATCAGCGGTCGGCCTGTCGGCATCCCGACTGGACTGGTCCCGACGACCTGACGATCAAGATTCTCGAACTGCGCGAACTGACCGACTGGCGGGTTCCCATCTACGTGAAGATGGGGGCCACCCGGGTTCGCGAAGATGTGAAGCTCGCCGTCAAGGCGGGGGCCGACGTCGTTGTCATCGATGGAATGCAAGGGGGGACGGCGGCGACGCAACAGGTCTTCATCGAACACGCCGGCATCCCGACGCTCGCGGCGCTTCCGCTGGCGGTCGAAGCGCTCGACGAAATGAACGTGCTGGGCGAGGTGCAGCTCATCATCTCGGGAGGCATTCGATCGGGGGCCGACGTGGCGAAAGCGCTGGCTCTCGGAGCCGACGCGGTCGCGATCGGCCAAGGGATGTTGATGGCGCTCGGTTGCAACAGCGATCACTACACGCTGGAGGGCAAGACTCACGACGCCAGCGGCGACTACGCGGTGATCGGCACCGAGCCCGGTTTTTGCCATCACTGTCACACCGGGCGCTGTCCGGTCGGAATCACGACCCAGTCTCCCGATCTGGAAGTGCGCGTTTCACCCGACTGGGGTGCGCAACGGCTCAAGAACTATCTTCAAGTGTTGACGATGGAACTGACCACTCTGGCGCGGGCCTGTGGCAAGTCGAACGTCCATCACCTGGAACGCGAAGATCTGGTCGCCCTCACCATCGAGGCGGCCGCCATGGCCCGCGTTCCTCTTGCGGGAACAAGCTGGATCCCCGGAAAAAGTTGACCGTCACGCTTGAGCCGGGCGGCGACGTGTTGTCCCGCGACGGAGCGCGACCTGACACCACAACCTCAACCCCCTATCGACGGAGTCCCCGATGGCGAACATTCGCGAACAGGTGCGGGAACGACTGAAGGCTGACGGCATCCGGTTTCTTGTCGTGCAGTTCGTCGACATTCACGGTGCCGCCAAGGCGAAGATGGTGCCGGTCGAGTGTCTTGACGATGTGACCGATTCCGGTGCGGGGTTCGCGGGGGGGGCGGTCTGGGGGGTCGGTCAGGGGCCACACTCGCACGACATCATGGCCCGCATCGATCTGTCGACCTACACCCCGTTGGCCTGGATGGAGGAGGGGACCGCGCGGTTCGCCTCAGACCTGTACGTCGACAACAAGCCGCATCCGTACTGTTCCCGAACGAATCTCAAACGGGTGCTGAAGCAGGCCGCCGACCGGGGACTAGTGTTCAACGTCGGGATGGAGCCCGAGTTCTTCCTGGTAACGAAAAACCCCGACGGTTCGATCGCTCCCTGGAATCCCGATGGCGTCGACAACCTGGCGAAGCCGTGTTACGATTTTCGCTCGATGGCGCCGGCGATGGGCTTTCTGCAGGAATTGACCACGACTCTCAACAAGCTCGGCTGGGGGGTCTATCAGGCGGACCATGAAGACGCCAATGGTCAGTACGAGGTGAATTTCCAGTACGCCGACGCGCTCACGACCGCCGACCGGGTGACGTTCTTCAAAATGGCGACCGGCCAGCTCGCCCGCAAATACGGCGCGATCGCCACGCACATGGCGAAGCCGTTCGCCGACCGGACCGGCAGCGGCCTGCACGTTCACTTCCACCTGGCGGACGCCGCGACGGGGAAGAACGTCTTCACCGATCACGACGACCCGCAGGGGCTGGGACTGTCGCGACTCGCGTATCACTTTTTGGGTGGGGTGATCCGCCATGCCCGCGCGCTGGTCGCCGTCACCAGTCCGACGGTGAACTGCTACAAACGCCTGCAACTGGGGCGCGGCTTGCTGTCGAGCCGGTCGGGATTCACCTGGACACCGGCCTTCGCCAGTTATGGAGACAACAACCGCACCCAGATGATTCGAACGGCAGGCCCGGGGCATTGCGAAGACCGGACGGTGTCGGCGGGGTGCAATCCGTATCTGGGGCTGGCGGCGTTTCTGGCGGCGGGGCTGGACGGAATCGAGAACAAGATCGATCCCGGTCCCGCCAACGTCGGCAACCTGTATGAAAGTTCGCTCGAAGAGATTCGGGCGCGGGGAATCCGCTTCCTTCCCCAAAACCTGAACGAGGCGCTCGAAGAACTGAAGCACGATCCGGTCGTTCGCGGAGGACTCGGCGTCCTCGCCGACGAGTACATCGAACTGAAATCGCGCGAATGGGAAACGTATGACCGCCAAGTCTCTCCCTGGGAACTTCAACAGTACCTGACGTTCTTTTGATCGCCCCAAAATCACCGTTGGTGGACGGGTCTCTGACCCGTCCACTAAAAAATCACGACCAACACTCACTTGAACAGCATCAACGCAACAGAGCCCTTGTGAGGCGATCGAGAACCAGGAAGCCGGGACGGGTCAGAGACCCGTCCTACGGCGAATCCTTCCCTTCCTCCGACACTGATTGAGTCCCGACCAGCAATGGCTTTTCAGATTGAGTGCCCCAACTGCGGAGTGAGGCCGGCGTGGGAATTCCACTACGGCGGTGCCACCCGCAATCGGCCCGAACCGCAGGCCCCCTCCGCCGACTGGGTCGAGTACATCTACTCCCGCTCGAACACACGGGGCGAAGAGTCGGAGTGGTGGTACCACCGGTCGGCGTGCAAGCTCTGGTTCCTCGCCGAGCGCGACACCAGTACGAATCACGTGCTGGAAACCCGGCGTTTTGAAGCTCAGGAGAATGTCGGTGGCTGACCACTCCCCCTCGACCGGCCAGGTCGAATTTCAATTCAACGGCAAGACCATTGTCGCCGCCCCGGGACAGACGATCGCCGGTGCCCTGCATGCCGCCGGCGAACATGTGCTGTCGAGCAGCTTCAAATACCACCGTCCGCGGGGGCTATTGTGCGTTTCGGGACGCTGTCCCAACTGTCTGTGTACTGTCGATGGTACTCCCAACGAGCGGATCTGTCAGACGCCGGCCCGGACCGGAATGCAGGTGAAGTCACAAAACGCCTGGCCGTCACCCAAGCTCGACGTGCTGCGGGTATTCAACCGGTTCAGCCGCTTCATGCCGGTCGGCTTCTATTACAAGTCGATGTACAAACCCCGGTGGATGTGGCCCATCTGGGAGAAACTCATCCGCCGAATCACCGGCCTGGGGACGATCGACCCCGTCCATGGTGGTGACGGTGATTACGAGAAACGCAATATCTTCACCGATGTCGCGATCATTGGGGGAGGACTTGCGGGGATGCAGGCGGCTCTGGCGGCCGCTGAGGGGGGGGCTCGGGTCGTTCTCATTGATGACCAGCCCGGACTGGGCGGACACTTGCGCTACGATCCCGATCTGGTCCGTGCTGAGTGGACGGAACTCCCGCTGCGGACGGCGGCCAATCACCGGATCGAAGTGATCAACGGCGCGACGGTGTTCGGTGCCTACGAAGACCGGTATCTCGGCGTGCGTCAGGGAGAACGGCTGCTCCGCATTCGGGCGGCGCAGGTCGTGGTTGCCACCGGCGCGTGGGAACGCCCTTATGTGTTCGAGAACAACGATTTGCCGGGAGTGCTGCTGGCCAGCGGCGCGCAACGCCTGGTGCGGCTGGAACATTGCACGTTCGACGGCCCGGTGCTGGTCGTGACCGACAATGCTCAGGGATATCGAGCCGCCCGGCAATTGAAAGGGGCGGGGGTCACGCTCGCGGGTCTGGTCGACACCCGCGCGGACTCGACCGAGGCGATCGATGGAGTGACGATTCATCGTGGTCAAACCATCACGGCGGCCACGGGATCCTCGCACGTCACGGGCGCGAAACTGGCGACCCTGGCGGGAGAAAAGAAGGGAACCATCGGCTGCCGGTGGATCGTGCAGGCGCTCGGCTTCACCGCCGCGACGTCGCTGCTGTATCAGGCGGGGTGTTCGCTGGAATACGACCCGGCACTCGATCAACCCGTTGTGAAGAAATACGCCGCCGGCTATTGGTCGACGGGGGCGGTCAACGGATTTCACGATCCGCAGGCCGCGTCGGCGGAGGCCCGCTCGGTGGGAGCGGCGGCCGCCGCCGCCGTGGGTTCTCAACCCGTTCCCCGCGTTGTCGAGCGCCCGACGTCCAGTGGGGCGACCGCCGTCGAACCCAATTACGTCGCGCCGACGTCGGCGAAGAAACAGTTTGTCTGTCTGTGCGAGGATGTCACGGTCAAGGATGTCGGGGACGCGATCGATGAAGGTTATTCCAACATCGAAACCCTGAAACGCTATTCGACTGTGTCGATGGGGCCGTGTCAGGGAAAGATGTGTCAGGCGGCGGCGATCGCCGTCTGTGCCCGGCACAACAAACAGACCATCGCCCAGACGGGAGTCACCACCGCCCGACCTCCCGACCAGCCGGTCCCGCTGGGAGTGTTGGCGGGGCGGGGCGTGCAGTTCACACTCGTCCGCCAGACCGCGATGCACGACTGGCACGTGCGGAACGGCGCGACGATGAGCGACGCGGGGAATTGGAAACGCCCCGGCGTCTACACCACGGTCGAACAGGAGTACGACGCCGTTCGGAACCGGGCCGGTTTGATCGATGTCTCGACACTCGGCAAGCTCGACCTGCGTGGCGAAGATGTATCGAAACTGCTGGAATACATTTACCCCAACAAGTTTGCGAACCTGCCCGTCGGACGTGTGCGGTACGGTGTCATTTGTGGCGAAGACGGCATCATTCTCGACGACGGTACTGTCAGCCGACTGGGGAGCGAGCGGTACTTCATCACCACGACGACGGGGAATGCCGACGCGATCGACAGTTGGTTCCGCAGCACGCTGGTTTGTCGTCCGCAGTGGGACATTCGGTTCACCAACGTTTCGACCAGCTTCGCGGCGATGAACCTGGCGGGACCTTGCAGCCGGGAGATTCTGGCGAAGTTGACTACTTCGGACGTGTCGGCCGAGCGCTGGCCCTATCTGGCCGCGGGCGAATTGACGATCGCGGGAGTGAAGGCGACGGTGTTGCGGATCGGGTTTGTGGGAGAACTCGGCTACGAGATCCACGTTCCGACGCAATACGGCCTGCATGTCTGGGAGGCGATTCTGGAAGCGGGACGAGAGTTCGGGATCGCGCCGTTTGGTCTTGAAGCCCAGCGACTGCTGCGACTGGAAAAGAAGCACTTCCTGCCTGGGGTCGATACCGACGCGTTGTCGAATCCACTGGAGGCCGACATCGGCTGGGTGGTGAAACTCGAAAAGCCCGACTTCATTGGCCGGCATTCACTCGACCGCGTGAGCCAGCGGCCGTTGCGGCAGAAGCTGGTCGGGTTCCGGTTGCAGGACAGCACGCCGATCGAAGCGGGTTCGCTGGTGTTGAGTGGCACGAAAGTGACCGGTCGGGTGACATCGTCGGGGAATTCGCCCGCGGTGGGAACGACCATCGGTCTCGCCTGGGTGGCCGCCGACCAGGCGCACGACGGTGCCCGATTCGAGATCCGTGTGCGCGATTCGAACGTCCCGGCGTTCGTCCACGAAGCGCCGTTTTATGATCCCGCGGGGGAAAGGTTGAAGAGCTAGGGTTGAAGCAGAATTCGCGAGTGAGGGATCCGTTTCCCTGATCTCATGGAACGCTTTGGCCACTTCTTAGAACCCTGACTTCAGCCGTCACCGACATTCGAACGACGTGTCGGCACTCACACTGTCGGCAATGTTCACCCCAAGAAAAGTTTGACTTTCGATCCTTGATGTCCACCCCCATGATCATCGCTCCCCCGTCGCCGCGCGGTCCGTTGTATGAGTGGCACCTGAACGCCGCCGCCCAGTTTGGCTTGGTCGATGGCTGGCCGGTCGCGTTGCGTTATCCCCCGCGCGAACCGCAACCGGAGAGCAACATGCTGATGGACCTCTCGCACTGGCCCGCCTGGGAACTGGGGGGACGCGAGACCGAACGGGCCTTGCAGGAATTGTGTGGCGGCACCGTGCCATTGAGGCAGATCCGTCCGCTCGACTCGGGATATGTCTGCCGACTGACCCCGTCGCGGGCACTCGTATTCGGCAAACTTCCCGGACCGATCTGGGGTGCGCTCGACGTGACCGGAGGGTGGTCGGCAGTCGTGCTCGCCGGCCCCGACCGCGAGCGGATCCTGTCAAAAATCACCTCGGTCGATCTGCGCGACACCACGCTTCCCGCGCTCAGTTGCTGTCAGGGACCGATTTTCGGCGTCAACACGCTTTTCTGCCGATTTCCCGACCGGTTCGAACTGCACGTCTGCCCCGATTCGCTGCAGTTCTTCTGGGATGTACTGCTCGACGCCGGCCAGGAATTCGGTCTGCAACCGGCGGGTCTCGAATCGTACCACCGCTTGCGCGGGACATCTGAGTAGTCCCTGAATCTGCATTTTCATCCCGGACGGGTCGCCCGACCTGTCCTGACTGGCCGGTCTTCGGAGTGTTTTTGATGCCTTCCCCCATGTGGCGCCAGCACGAACTCAAAGAGAGCTACGACGTCGTCGTGATTGGCGGT
Organism: Planctomicrobium piriforme; assembly: GCA_945860955.1. GTDB lineage: Bacteria > Planctomycetota > Planctomycetia > Planctomycetales > Planctomycetaceae > UBA10511. The sequence continues at coordinate 30,962 of CAMATH010000013.1, read as the reverse complement.
GGAGTGCATGGTCTGGCGACCGCGTATTACCTCACCAAGCTCGGTGTGCGGAACATCGCCGTCCTGGAAGCGAAGTATCTTGGCTTTGGCGGTTCAGGCCGCAACACTGCGATTGTCCGGTCGAATTATCGCACCCCCGAGGGGATCGCGTTTTACGATCATTCGGTGAAGCTCTATGAACAGCTTGCCGCCGAACTCGAATTCAACGTGATGTTCTCGCAGCATGGGCATTTCACCCTCGCCCACAATGAACGGGGAGTCACCGGCCTGATCGAGCGGGCGAACAACAACCGTATGGTCGGCGTCAATTCGCGCGTGATCTACCCCGCCGAGATTCAAAAGCTGGTGCCGCACCTCAACGTTTTTGGACACAGCCGATTCCCCATCATGGCGGCGCTGTATCACCCCCCGGGGGGGATCATTCGGCACGACGCCGTCGTCTGGGCCTACGCCCGGGGAGCGGACCGTGGAGGGGCGCATATCCATCAGCAGACCGAAGTCACCGCGATCGACGTCCATCAGGGAAAGGTGACCAGCGTCCGGACCAACCGGGGGACGATTCGCGCGGGGGCCGTGGTCAACGCGACGGCGGGATACGCGAGCACGATTTCGAAGATGGCCGGGGTTCCGCTGCCGATCGAATCGCACCCGTTGCAGGCGTGCGTCACCGAGCCGCTCAAGCCATTCCTCGACGCGGTCATTGTCTCCTCGACGCTGCACGTCTACGTTTCGCAGACCGATCGCGGGGAACTCGTGCTGGGGGCCGAGGTTGACGATCACCAGAGCTACTCGATCAAAGGAAGCCTGGCGTTTCTCGAAGGGGCCGCGACCCACCTGCTGGAACTCTTCCCGTTTCTGGCGAACGTCAAAGTCCTGCGGCAATGGGCCGGTCTGTGCGACATGACACCTGACTACAGTCCGATCATTGGAGAAGCCCCCGACGTGAAGGGTTTTCTGATGACGGTCGGTTGGGGAACCTACGGCTTCAAAGCGGGTCCCGCTTCGGGACATCTGCTCGCCGAGCGGATCGCGAGTGGTAAGACACCCAAGCTGCTCGAACCGTTTGGGCTGGAGCGGTTTGCCAACGACTGCCTGGTGGGAGAGAAGGCGGCCGCTTCGGTTTCTCACTGAACGCCAAGAGTCCGGCTGGAACCCAAAAAAACCGGCGCGGCCCCGCTTCGCCGGGCCGAAACCAAAACAAGAACCCTGTCACCGGAATTGGTAGGGAGTCTCGGGCGACAAATGCGACGCTGTGGCACCGAACCGTGCCGAATGCACCCTGCACTTCCTACTGTGCACCCAGTGAATGGAAGGCCGTGTGGTATGTCGTCAAGAAACAGTTGAGAGCCGTCAACCCCTCGGTCTGCAACTGCGTGGTGGACGAGCCGAGGACTTCGGTCAAGGTCGTGGTTTCCGTCGACGGTCCGTGCAGTTCCTCGAGTTTTCGGACGAGATCCGGCAATTGAGTGGCAGCGAGTTGCGATTCCAGCCAGCAGCGCCGGCACAATCGCGACGAAACGGCTTTCAATCGACTCCAGGCAATCCGCCAAGGGGTCGAGCGCCAAACGGCCGGCCGGCTGTCGAACGTGTCAGCATCCACGAAGGCCCGTGCGGCTCATAAGCCGATGCTGCAAATTCGGCCAGGAGAAAACAGACTCGCGCACACGTTTCCACCTGACAACTTCGGAGAAAGAGGGCGATGTTCCGGTTTCTTGCCACATCACCCCACAAAACCTATGCTGAACGGTTGACTCTTCCCTCAGAAACACCTCGGCCCCCACAATGTTCCTCGACCGCATTACAATCTTCGTGAAGGGGGGCGACGGCGGCGACGGCTGTGTCAGTTTCCGTCGGGAGTACAAGATCTCCAAAGGAGGCCCCAGCGGTGGCGATGGGGGCAGTGGGGGCAGCATCATCATTGAGGCTGCCGAAAATATCGACAACCTCGCCCCGCTTTCCGGAAAAAAGCACTGGCGTGCCGAGAACGGCAAGCCGGGTGAAGGGAGCTACCGCCAAGGACGCAGCGCTCACGACGTCATCATCCAGGTACCACCCGGAACGATCATTCGCGACACGAAACTCGGTCACGTGATCCGCGACCTCACGACTGCCGGCGACCGCGTGGTTGTCGCCCGGGGCGGGCAGGGTGGCCGCGGCAACGACGCGTTCAAAACCGCCACCAACCGCGCTCCGCGTGAAGCCGAGTCGGGGGGCAAAGGGGAAGAACGCAAAATCTCATTGGAGCTCAAGGTGATCGCCGACGTCGGGGTGATTGGCAAACCCAACGCGGGCAAGTCGACCCTGCTGAGCCGACTGTCGCGGGCCCATCCGGAAATCGCCGACTACCCCTTCACGACCAAATACCCCAATCTCGGCATGGTCCAGGTTGGGGAAGACAACGCCTTCGCCATGGCGGACATTCCCGGTCTCATTGAAGGGGCGCATACTGGCTTGGGGCTGGGTCATGAATTCCTCAAGCACGTCGAGCGCACCCGGTTGTTGGTCCACCTGGTCGAACCCGACCCGATGGATCAGACCAACCCGCTGGAAAACTATCGCCAGATTCGGGAAGAACTGCGGTTGTATGACGTCAACCTGGCCAACCATCCCGAAATCGTCGCGGTTTCCAAGGCCGAACTCCCCGGCTCGGCGGAAGTCGCCGCCGAACTGTCGGCGGAACTCGGGCGACCGGTCGCCGTGATCTCGGCGGCGACAGGGAAAGGCTTGCCGCAGTTGGTGGCCGAGATCTGGCGGATGCTCCAGGAAATCAAGCTGCCAGATCCGATTCCCGCAGACGTCGCGGCGGAGGTCGCGCTGGCGGGCCCGTCCAAGCCGGCGATGGTTGTTGCGGTCGAGGAAGAATTCGACGAATAGCTCCCGGAAGATCACTCGAGTCAAAACCCCGGCCTGTGGGCCGATTCGACCCGTGGAAGGAGATGCGATGTCTGGTTGGCGAATTCCCGGTTTTCTCGTGGTTTTGTGGACCACTTTCACCGCCGCGCCGCTGTGGGCCGGTTTATCCAACAGTCTGCTCGACGTGTCCGCGGACGGGGCGTTGATCGCCTGTTCGAACCGCGACAACGGCACGGTCTCGATCATCGAGCAGAAGACACGGAAAGTGCTGCACGAAGTCGCCGTCGGACACAAACCGGAGGGGGTTTCGTTTATTGGGGCCACCCATCAACTTGCGGTCGCGGTCTACGCCGACGATGTGGTCGTGTTTGTGGACGCCGACCGGGGAACGAAACTGGGGGAGACTGGCGTCTTTGACGAGCCGTATGGCGTGGTGTCGAACGCCGCCGGCACAAAACTGTACGTCACGCAGGAATATCCCGGTCGGGTCGCCGAGATTGACCCGGCCACCCGCCAGATCGCCCGGGAGATTCCCGCGGGATCGATGCCCCGCGGAATCGCGCTCGACGAGGCGCACGGCCGGCTGTATGTCTGCGAATATCTGACCGCCGCCCTCATCGCCATTGATCTGAAGACGGGAGAGATCCTCCATCGCTGGCAGGGACCGTCGAGCGAAAACCTCGCGCGACAACTTGTGCTGCATCCCACCCGGGCGAAGGCGTACCTGCCCCACATCCGCTCACGCGTCAGCGTCCATCAGGGGGAAGGTTCCGTCCTCCCGTATGTCTCGGTGGTCGACACCGATTCGACAGCCGAGAAACAGCGCAAAACGATGCCGATGGACTCGTTCGTCGGCGCGTTCGTCGTCGCCAATCCCTGGGAAACCGCGATTTCACCCGACGGCAAGACGATGGTGACGGTGTTCGCCGGCACTGATGATGGTTTCGTCTCGCAGGTGCTGGATGACGACTACCGGGAATTGTCGTTTCGCAGTGTGTTGAGGCTGGGGCGCAATCCCCGGGCGGTCCGGTTCTCTCCCGATGGCAAAGAGTGTTACATCTACAACGCGCTCGATTTTGATCTCGCCGTCTATGGCTCCAGCTTTTCCCGCCCCGAACACATCCGCGTCTGTGAAAATCCGCTGACCGAGGAACAGCTCACGGGGAAGATCCTGTTCTACTCGGCGTTGCAGCCGATGGTCGGCCGCCGCTGGATTTCCTGTTCCAGTTGCCACCCGGATGGCGATCCCGATGGCCGGACCTGGCAGAATCCGGAAGGGCTGCGCAACACCATGACGTTGTTTGGCATGGCTTGGACTCACCCGATTCACTGGTCCGCCGACCGTGACGAGGTGCAGGATTTCGAACACACGATCCGCGGCCCGCTGATGCAGGGGCAGGGATTGATTCGCGGGTCAGTTCATGAGTCGCTGGGGACACCCAATTCGGGCCGTTCAAGGGAACTCGATGCGCTCGCGGTCTATTCAAATTCCCACAAGTTCACTTTTAGTCCGCATGCGAAGTCGGGACTGAGCGAGGCGGCTCAGCGTGGTCGGGAACTCTTCCAGTCCGGCGAAACGAAATGTGCAGAGTGCCATCGCGGTCCGTATTACACCGATTCGGTTCCCGTGAAGCCGTTCAAACTGCACGATGTGGGAACGGGTGACGACGATCCGGGGGAAAAGATGGGACCGAAGTACGACACCCCCAGTCTGTTGGGGATCTACCGCTCGGCTCCCTACCTGCACCACGGCAAAGCCGCGACGCTGGAGGAGGTGTTGACCCGATGGAACAAGAACGACCGGCACGGCAAAACCAGCCAGCTTTCACCAGCGCAGGTCAGCGATCTGGTGGAGTTCCTCAAGGCGTTGCCGTTTGAGGATCCCGAACCGCAGGCGAAGGCTGCGGGGCTGGTGAAGATCGAGAAGTAGTCCATTCAATAGAACTCGCTTTTTACCCGATGCAATCGGCAATGGTGTATCGAGCGCAGCGGCGTTCAGGAACCGGGATCGCGAACTTTCCAAACGCCCATGAAAACGATATGTTCACCCCCTATTCAAGGGAACATCGTTCGCTTTTCGAATTTCGACCTGCGAACTTCACCACGTCGTCAGGAGTTTCAGGATGGGTCTGTTCACCGGCAAAAAAGGATTGGTGTTTGGCATCGCGAATGATCATTCGATCGCGTGGGCCATCACGCAAAAGCTCCACCAGGAAGGGGCCGAGATGGGCTTCACCCATCTGCCGGACAAAGATCCCACCCGCGCGAAAATGGAACACCGCGTGCGGAAGCTGGTCGAGCCGCTGGGAGCGAAACTGCTCACTCCCTGCGACGTGCAAAAAGACGAGGACATCGACCGGGTTTTCGCCCAGGCGAAAGAGGCCTTGGGGGGGCTGGATTTCGTGCTGCATTCGATCGCCTACGCCCCCATCGACGATCTGAAGGGACCGGTTTACAACGTCAGCCGGGCCGGTTTTGGGCTTTCGATGGATATCTCGGTGTATAGCCTGCTGGCGGTGACGAAGCGGGCGCGCGAAGCGTTGAACCCGGGGGGTAGCATTCTGACCCTCACGTATCTGGGGGGCGAGACCGTCATCCCCGGTTACAACGTGATGGGCATCTGCAAAGCGGCTCTCGAATCTTCGGTCACCTACCTGGCCCATGAACTCGGTCCCGCAGGCTTGCGAGTCAACGCGCTGAGCGCCGGCCCTTTGAAGACGCTTAGCTCGTCGGCGGTCGGTGATTTCGATGTGATGCTCAAGCTCTACCCGGCGATGTCTCCGCTGCGTCGCAATGTGACGGCGGAAGAAGTCGGCAAGACGGGTATGTACCTGCTGAGCGATCTGGCCAGCGGCGTGACGGGCGAAGTTCTGCACGTCGACGCCGGCTTCCATGTGATGGGAGCTCCTCCTGCCGACGCGAAGCTGTAAGCAGTTTGCCATAGTCCTGGTGATTCGTCCCTGCGGATGAATTCCCGCCGATTCCGTTCAGTGGGTTCCGTGCAGATGCGAATGCCGGCCTGAAATGTCAGGCCGGCGTGTTTTTGTTCGGTCCCTTATTCGAGTTCCGTGGAAGAATAGAAACCCGTGAGTCCTCCCGTCGAAACACCCGCGAAACAGATCGGAATCGCGGTCGTGGAATACCGCGGGCGGTATCTGGTCGGAGTCCGACCCGTGGGAAGTGAATTGGCGGGATGTTCGGAATTTCCTGGAGGAAAGGTTCATCCGGGTGAAACGCCGGAAGCGTGCGCCTGCCGCGAGTGCCTGGAAGAAACGCTCCTGGAGGTGACTGCGGTCGAGCTGTTGCTCCGACGGACATTCACCTACCCGCACGGCACATTCGACCTTCACTTCTGGCTCTGTCGTCCGACATCGGACGGGGCGGTTCAAGACACCCACAATGGTTTCCGTTGGGTGACGAATGCCGAGCTGGCGACTTTGACATTCCCGGGAGGAAACGCCCCGGTGGTCGGGCTGTTGACGGTGAATTGCACAACCTCGTAGCAACAGAACTCTCACTTCTCCGAAGCTCTCCGCTTTCTCGATTTCCATGAAACTCAGCTTCCTCTTCTACGAGCCGATCCCCGAACTCAATGAACTCGCACGCCGCATGGCGTATTTGAAGTCGCTCGGCTACCAGGGGGTCGAATTGTCGGCGTCCTATCCTCCGCCGTATTCTGCGGAGGAACTGGCAGCCGTGTCGCGGGAACTCGACTTGCCGGTCGTTTCGTTTCTATCGGGATGGTCATACCCCCACGAAAAGCTCTGTCTGGCGAGTCCCGATGCGGACGTGCGCCGGCGGGCGACCGAACGGTTGCGGACCTATCTCGACTACGCGACCCCGTTGAACGCGCTGGTTGTGATTGGGCTGATGCAGGGGTTGCGATCCGATGAACCCGATTCGGCACGGGCTGTTCCGCGGATCGTCGAGTGCCTGAAGTCGGCTGGCGACCATGCCGCCTCGATTGGAGGATCTTTGGTTCTGGAGCCGGTCAATCATCTGCAGGTCGGGTTCCACCACTCGGCGGCCGAAGCGAAGTCGCTGGTGGCTCAGGTTGAGTCCCCCGGACTGGGCTACATGCTCGACACGATTCACCTGCATATTGAGGAGCGGTCTGTCACCCAGGCGATTCTGGACCACGGGCAGGCGATCCGCCACTTTCACCTGTGTGAATCCAATGGCGGCCCGTTCGGAACCGGCGCGATCGTTTTCCCAGCCGTCCTGCATTCACTTCGCGCAAGTGGTTACAGCCGATACGTTTCCGTCAAGATTTATCGGCACTTGAAGTGGGCCGAGGCGGCCCGGTCCGCGGCGGAGTTTCTGCGGCCGATTTGGGCGTAGAAAACGCCGAGATGCTTGTCGTTGGCGGCGTTTCGATTCCCGACCAATTTGACTCCCCGGACCCGAATCGCTATCCTGCCCGATTCGTTCTCGCGCCCCCTTCATGTCGAAGGGGGGCTGGATTCACCATCGCAATTCGACTGCGGCTCCCTGAGCTTGATCGGGGATAGGAGTACGCGACTGTGGCTGAAATCGTCGTCAAAGAGTTTCTGGAAGCTGGTGTTCACTTCGGGCACAAATCGGCCCGCTGGAATCCCAAAATGCGGCCGTATATCTACGCCCGCCGGAATCACATACACATCATCGACCTGAAGGAGACCCTCCGCGGTCTGCTGCGGGCGAAGAAGTACCTCTCGAAGGTCGCCTCCCAGAACAGCCTGATTCTGTTCGTCGGGACCAAGCGCCAGGCCGCCGAGCCGGTCGAAGCGGCTGCCAAGAAGTGCGGTATGCCGTACGTCAACGAACGCTGGCTGGGTGGAACACTCACCAACTTCCGGACGATTCGCAGCCGGCTCAAGCGGCTGGAAGAGCTGGAAACGCTCGAAAAGACGGGCGAACTGGCGAGCTATTCGAAGAAGCGTCAGTCGGCGCTAAACCGCGAACGGAAGAAGATCTTCACCAACCTCTCGGGGATCCGCGATCTGAATCGCCTGCCTGAGACGATCATGGTGGTCGATCCCCGTCGTGAAGCGAACGCCGTCAAGGAATGCCGGCTGCTGGGAGTGAAGGTTGTCGCCCTGATCGACACCGATTCCGATCCGGACCAGGTCGACCTGCCGATCCCCGGCAACGACGACAGCATCCGGTCGATCAACCTGGTGCTGCAACACCTGGCGGACGCGGTCATTGAAGGGAAGGCGTTGTTGCCCGCTCCCGCGAAGGAAGATTCCCCGGGGCCGGCCCCCGTACCGAGTCTCTAGACAATTCATTCAGTTGATTTCGCGGGAATCCGCTGGGGGTTCCCGCGATTCAATTTGTCATACCGCAACACATCGAACGGGCGCGGCGATTGGCCGAACCGATGTTTGGCGCTTGGCGTCTTGACTGCAACAGGTCGACCCGCGTCCGGGTGGATCGCGGCATTTTCAGCGAACAGGAGGAGTCAGATGGCGGAAATTACAGCCGAGGCGGTCCGAGCGCTCCGCGAGCGCACCGACCTCCCCATGATGGAATGCAAAAAGGCGCTGACAGAAGCGGGTGGCGACCAGGAAAAGGCCGTCCAGATTCTGAAAGAGCGGGTCAAAGGCCTGAAGGTCAAGGTCTCCGACCGGATGACTTCGGAAGGGCGCGTCGCCACGCTGTCGAAGGCCGACGGCTCGGCCGCGGTCATGATTGAAGTCCAATGCGAGTCGGCCCCCGTCGCCAAGAGCGAAGGGTTTACCCAACTGTGCGATCAGTTGACCAAGCAGTACTTGAACGGCCCCGGTGCCGCCTCGGTCGAGGAACTGCTCGGCCAGGGTTGTCCCGACAAGCCGGGCGTCACTCTGCGTGAGCTGCACGAAGAAGTCCTGAACAAGATTCGCGAAAACATCGTGATCTCGCGAATCTTGAAAGTCGACGGACCGGTCGCGTCGTACACGCACCATGACGGCACGCTGGGGGTGTTGTTCCAGGCGGCTGGCACTGGCAAACCCGAAGCTTTGCGCGACGTGGCGATGCACATCGCCGCCCTGAGCCCGACAGTCTGTCTCCCGGAAAACCTGAATCCCGAAGCGGTCGCCGCCGAGCGCGAACGGTTGACGGTCGAAGCCCGTGCGACCGGCAAGCCGGAGAACATCCTGAGCAAGATGGTTGACGGGAAGATGCGGATTTACTTCAGCGGCGAAGGGGTGTTGACCGCCCAGCCGTTCGCGAAGGACGATTCGAAGTCGGTCGAGCAGGCGCTGGCCGCCGTCGGCTACAAAGCGGTCGGATTCACCCGCTGGCGGCTCGGCAAGCCGTAGTGAACCGGGCGGGTCGGGTCACTGACCCGATTTTCGCGATTTCGACAAAGCCACCGGGTGGCGTGGCATTGCCTCGCCACCCGGTTTATTGTTGATACAGAACACACTTGTCACACGTCCCCGATTCGGAGTCGATCATGTCGGAAGCGGTCCACCCCGCAGCCAAGTCCGCCTATCGCCGCATTCTGCTCAAGTTGTCGGGGGACAGTTTCGGTCGTCCGGGCGAGACGGGAATCAGCGTGACGTCGGTCGACTCGATCGCGTTGCAGATCAAGAACATCATGCGCTCAGGGGCGCAACTGGCGATCGTGGTGGGCGGGGGAAACATCCTGCGAGGGCGGGCGCTCGCAGCCTCTCCCAACATCAACCAGGCGACGGCCCATTACATGGGAATGCTCGCCACCGTGATGAACGGTCTGGCGCTGCACGATTGCCTGGAAAGTGTGGGTGTCCCCTCCAGGTTGCAGTCGGCGATCCGGATGGAAGGGGTCGCGGAGCCGTTCATCCGCCGGCGCTGCATCCGCCATCTCGACAAAGGCCGGGTGGTGATTCTGGCCGGTGGAACAGGCAGCCCCTTCGTGACAACCGACACCGCCGCCGCCTTGCGCGCCCGGGAAATCGACGCGAGTGTGCTGCTCAAGGCGACGCGGGTCGACGGAATCTACTCTGACGATCCCGAAAAGAACCCGCACGCGGTTCGATATTCCGAGATCAGCTACCAGGACATGCTGGTGCAGAACCTGGGGGTGATGGACGCGCAGGCGGTGCATCACTGCAAAGAACACAACCTGCCGATCATCGTCTTTAACTTCAAGAAGGCGGGGAACATCGAACGCGTGATCGCCGGGGAGCGGATCGGAACCCGCGTGGTCTCTCCCGCGCAGCTTTCCGAAGCGCGCGTCGACACGACAACCGGCTGATGGAGGAGTGGGGCGTTTCGCTCACCGGCGAACGATCCTGCCCGGGGAACTCCTGCGGCGGCCACGTCAACGACTCTCTTTTCGACAGAACCCATTTTTCGACAGAACAAGGCGAAGCGAGAACCTGCCATGGACCAAGACGAAATTCTGCTCGACACCGAAGACCGCATGGAAAAGGCGGCCACCATGCTGCACACCCAGTTGCAGGGGATCCGTACCGGCCGGCCCACCCCGGGGCTGGTCGATTCGATCCGGGTTGATGTCTACGGATCGCAGACCCCGCTCAAGCAAATCGCCAGCGTGACGGTTCAAGAGGGGAAGACGCTGGTCATCCGCCCGTTCGACCCCGGGACGATCAGCTCGATCGTCAAGGCGATTCAGACCAGCGAAGTCGGGTTGACTCCCAATTCCGACGGTCGCTTCGTGCGAATCAACGTTCCCCCGCTGTCGACCGACCGTCGCCGACAGCTTGTGGCGCGGGTCAAGGAATTGGCCGAGGAAGCCCGCGTGGCGATTCGCAACGTCCGTCGCGACGGGAACAAACACGCCGACAACCTGGAAAAAGACAAGCTCTGTACCGAAGACGAACACGCCCGCTTGAAAGAGCAGGTGCAAGAGCTGACAAAAACCTTCGAGGCTCGTGCCAATGATCTGGCGACCGCGAAGGAAAAAGAAGTGATGGAAGACTGATGGCTTCGCTGCTCCAGATTAAGGACGCCTGCAAGAGTTACGGCAATCAGGTACTGCTCGACAGCGCCGAAGCGACGCTGATCGAAGATGTGAAGGTCGGCTTCGTCGGTCGCAACGGCGCGGGCAAAAGCACGCTGCTGCGCTGCATACTGGGAGACGAACAGCTCGACCGGGGAGAGATCGTCCGGCATCCCCGGCTGCGCCTGGGATACCTGCGTCAGCACGATCCGTTTTTGCCCGGCGAGACCGCGCTTGAATTCCTGATGCGCGACAGCGGACAGCCCGACTGGAAATGTGGCGAAGTCGCCGGCCAGTTCGAGTTGAAAGGTGCCTACCTGGATGGACGCGTCGACAAGCTCTCGGGAGGTTGGCAGACCCGCGTGAAGCTGGCGGCCTTGCTGCTGCATGAACCGAACTTGCTGCTGCTTGACGAACCGACCAACTTCCTCGACTTGCGCACGCAGATTCTGCTGGAGCATTTCTTGCGAAGTTATCGTGAGGCGTGTCTAATCGTCTCGCACGACCGGGCGTTTCTGGCGGCGACCTGCACGCACACGCTCGATCTGTCGCGGGGCAAGCTGACGATGTACCCCGGAAAGATCGACGCGTTCCTGGTCTATCAGCAGGAGCGGCGTGAACACGAAGAACGGCAGAACGCCGCGACGCAGGCGAAACGCCGGCATCTCGAAGAGTTCATCGCGAAGAACAAAGCGCGGGCCAGTACCGCGACCCGGGCGAAATCGAAAAGCAAACAGTTGGAGAAACTGGAGCTGATTGAGATCGCCGGTGATGAACCAACCGCCCGCATCCGCGCCCCGCAGGTCGACCCACGCAAAGGACCGGCGTTGCGGTGTAAAGACCTTTCGATCGGTTATGCCGAACGCCAGATCGCCAGTGGCATCGACCTGGAAATTGATCACGGCGCACGGGCCGCGATCGTGGGGGACAACGGCCAGGGAAAGACGACTTTTCTGCGGACGATTGTCGATTCTCTGCAACCGCTCTCGGGAGAGATCCGCTGGGGTTTCGGCTGCACGATTGGCACGTACGCGCAGCACGTTTACACCAGTCTTCCCGAGCGGCAGACGGTGATGGAGTATCTCGAGTCAGTCGCCGCCCGGGGGGTGAAGACGCAGGAGATTCTCGACCAGGCGGGAGCCTTGCTTTTTCGCGGCGACCACGTCGAAAAGCCGGTTTCGGTTCTGTCCGGGGGAGAGCGGGCGCGGTTGTGTCTCGCCGGCCTGTTGCTGGGTCAGTACAACATTCTGATTCTCGACGAACCGGGGAACCATTTGGACGTCGATACGGTCGAGGCGCTGGCGGAGGCGCTGATCGCCTATCAGGGGACGGTGATCTTCACCAGCCACGACCGGCACTTTATGAAGCGAGTGGCCAACTGCATTATCGAAGTGCGCGACGGGCGGGTGGTGAACTACAACGGCGCGTATGAAGCGTACCTGTACGCGGTCAATAAAGAGATCGACGATGGCGAACGCGAGGCGGCCGCCGCCCGCAAGAAGACCCCTATCCCGGCGGGCCGACCGATCGCCGCCGCGGCGAAACCCGCCCGCAGGAACGAACGCGAAGTCCGCAAAGAGATTTCGACGATCGAAAAAACCATTGCCCGGCTCGATAGCCAGAAACGGCAGTTGAACACCGAGATGATGCAGACTTCGAACGCCGCGCAGGCGCTCAAGCTGCACAATGAACTGGAAGCGATCGCCGGCCCGCTGGCGGAGGCGGAGGAACGGTGGTGCCAGTTGCAGGAAGAACTGGATCCCGAGTCGTAATGACCAGTCTGGGTCGTTAAAAGAACAACGTCGCGGGAAGTGGATCACTGATCACGGAATTTACTGTATCCAGGTACTTCAGCCGCAATTTCCACCAGGCTATTTTTTCGCTGTCGGAATCACGGCGACTTCGTTGGAAGTGGTGTTGTTTTTGGCGCTGGTATCCTTGCCGCTGCCCACCCCGTCGACAGTCGCCACCTGGTGATACTGCAACAGCGCTCCCTGCTCGAAATAGACGTTCTTGATCGCCACTTCGTACTCGGTGCGCGCCAGGAAATACCGGCTCTCGGCATCCGACAGTCGCCGCTGCGCGTCGAGTCGGCGATCGAGCTGTTCGATCGTCTGCCGATCGTTGAGTTTCCGCGACTCCAGCGACTCCACCAGTTTCTTCGCCGACCGGTAGCGGTTCAGCGTCGTCTGACACACCGTCCACGCCCGTTCCGATTCGGCGAGGGAACCACTCAGGTCGTGCACGATCTGCCGCTCTTGTTCGTACAGCACAGACTTCTCCCGGGCCAGAAGCAGTTCGGCCTGATGGACGGCGGCGTGCGCCCGGCGGAATCCGAGTGGGACATCGAGTTCGAAACCCAATTGCCACTCCTGAAAGTTCCCGGTCCCAAGGTTGTCCCACGCGCTGTTGAATTGTCCGAAATTCCCCGAATCTCCCGCGAGGTCTTTTCCAAAGCCGCGCCAACGATAACGCCCCATCGCGTCGAATGTCGGTTTGAGGAAGCTTTTTGACGCGGTCAACTCCAACTGCCGACGTTCCATCCGCAGCCGCTGCCGTTTCAACTCGGGGCGTCCCGCCATCGCCAGCGAAATCGACGCGTCGTAATCGAGAACGAGTTCCGCCTGCGCCGGCTCGTCACTGGGACGGAGCAGTTGCCCCTCGGTGATTGGCAGCCCAATCAGCAGGCGCAGCCGCCGCTCGGCCACCTGCAAACCTCCCGAACCCCGAAACGTTCCCCCCGAAGAGCCATTGAAGGTCCGAGTGCTGTCGTTCTGTTTGCCCGACAGGGCATTTTCGACTTCTTCCTGAAAGCGGAAGTACTGCTCCTCGGCGAGCGCCCGACGGTCGTCGGCCGTGATCCCCCGGTTGGCCGCCTCTTCCACCGCCTGCCACACCGCCAGACTCTTGTCCCGCGCTTTGATGCGCGCGTCGAGATCGCGGTAGGCGAAGTACAGGTCCCAGTAGGCGTTGGAAACGTTCGACAGATAGTCGCGAACACCAATTTCGAAGTCGGCCTGGCTGATGCGGGCATTGGCCCGGGCGACCATCACGCCGTTAATGAATCCGGGCGTCGAGACCGGGCCGGCGATGCGGTTGAACTCCACACCCGCCCGCTGCAACAGCGGCTGGCGAAATTCCATTTCGATATTCGACTGCCACGCCGACGCGAAAAAGTTTCCGGGGGCGTTGTTGGCGTTGTAGTCGGTGAAGTTGCGGACGGTGAGCTGGGTTCCGGTTGCCGCCGTCTTTTGAAGTTGGGTCTGCCAGGTGTGCAGATCCTGCTGGAACAGGCGGGTTCCACCTCCCAGGAAGTTGTTGTTGATCGCCCGGTCGTTCTTTTCGAATCCCCCCGTGGTGTTCCACTTGGCGTCAAATTCCGAGAGAGCCGCCTGGACACCGAACCGCGGGTCCGATTCCACAATCGACGGCTCGAACTTGGTCGTCACGCGGTCGGGACCATTCAACACCAACCCCCCCAAGTCCCGCAGCACGGTGGAATTGGCGAGCGCCAATTGAATGGTCTCGTCGAGGGAAATGTCGTGAAAATTCTCAGGTCGAAGATCCTGTTCGGCGATCGTGTGAGGACGACGGCCGCTGTCGGCGCAAATGTGCGGCTGGTCGAGTTCTTCGGGTTCGAGGTTCAGTAGCCCTGTGGAAACGACCGTTCCCTCGCTGGGGTCTGGAGTGACCTTTGCCGACTCGCGTCCCGCTGAAAGACAACCGACCAGACCGAGCAGTGTGGGACAGACCACAATTCGAGACCAGTGTCTGAGCAGACTCAAGAGCCGTTCAAGTCGCGAAAGGCGCGGGCGATGCGGGCGCATTCGTTCCACCGCGCGGATCAGCCCGTTCAGTGCGGGGGCTGGTACGAGTGCAGTTCGCGGAGCCATGCGGGCAATTCCTGTCGAATCGATGAGCCTCCGGACAACCTCTCCGCCGGATCACTACTTGATTCGACCCGACGCCCTCCGAAACTGAGGCGCAACCGATACGGACGGAACAGCACCGCAGAGGAACCTATATTGCCCATTCTCACAAGTCGCGCATATCGTGTGGACCACCGACTCTGCCCGGATTGACGTCAAAAGTGGTGATCTGTCGAGTTACTGAGCGATTCGCCAGTCGCCGTCAGACTCCCAATCGTCCAGGCTGCGCCGATGTGACTGCAAAACCAGCAGTAACTCCGTCTCTTCGCGGGCGCATTACAGCCCCAGCCTAGTCCTGTCGGGCGGTGTTCCTCGCTTTCAGCCAATCGCGGTGGCTTCACGCCGTTCGCGATGCTGAAACAACGCCGTGCTGAAGTACCGCTCGGCCCGGTCGCACAGTAGCGTCGCGACGGTGGCCCGTGGCCCCATCTCGCGGGCGGTGGTCAGGGCGGCCACTACGTTGGCCCCCGAAGACGTCCCCACCAGCAAACCGAATTCACGATGCAGCCGCAGCGTCATCGCGAGCGCGTCGGCGCTCGAGACTTTGACGTTTCCGTCGAGGGGGGCGTTGCGCAACAGCGCGGGCACAAACCCGTCCGCGACCCCTTCGATCGAATGGCAGCAGGGACATTCCCCCGCGAGTAGCGCCGCTTCTGCGGGTTCCATCGCCAGAATGCGCGCCGAGGGATACCGCCCTTTCACCGCCTTGCCGACGCCGGCCAGTGTTCCCCCCGTTCCGAAACCGGTGACGAACGCGTCGATCGGTTTGCCGACCTGTTGAATCAGTTCCAGCCCCGTCCCCTGTTCATGATCGTGGACGTTGAGTTCATTTTCGAACTGGCGGGGTAGGAAGTAACGTGGATCGCGGGCCGCCATCTCGCGCGACATGTCGATTCCGGTCTGGTACCGCCCTGCGCTTTCAAACAGGATCAGCTCAGCTCCCAACTGTTCAATCAATTGCCGACGTTCGTGACTGGCCCCCGCCGACATGAGGATGCAGACTCGATACCCCATCGCCCCGCCCAGCATCGACAGCGCGATCCCCGTGTTGCCCGACGTGCATTCAAGAATAATCGAATCGGGACCGATCAGCCCCCGTTGCTCGGCGTCGACCAAAACCGTTTTCGCGAGCCGATCTTTGATGCTACCGCTGGGATTGGTGAATTCGCACTTGGCGTGAATCGTCACTCCCTCGCGTTCAAATCGCAGGGGGACGCACGGAGTATTGCCAATCAGCGACAAAACGGCCGCCGCCCGGGCTTGGCGTGGAATGAATGGGGTGGTCGGCATGAATTACTGAAAGCGAGATGGGCGTTGGGAAGGAGTCGAGAGCCCGTGTCGCGTTCGCTAAGCCAAAACGTTGTGAATTGGCGACGCTTCGGGGTCCGCGACCCGGACCGGGCGGCCCACATTGGACATGTTTTGTTTCATCGGATCAATTCCCAGCGCCAGACATGCGGTCGCCAACAGGTCACTGGTCGCGACGGGGCGGTCGTCGACTTTCATCCCGTCATCGCTGGTCTTGCCGACGACCTGACCTCCCCGAATGCCGCCACCACACAACACGGTCGACCACGCGTTGGGAAAATGGTCGCGCCCTTTCATGGCGTTGATATTCGGCGTCCGCCCGAATTCTCCCATCCAGATGACGAGCGTCGAGTCGAGCAAGCCGCGTTCTTTCAAATCCTTCAGCAATGTCGACCACGCCGGGTCGAGCACACCGCACAGGCTCTTAACCCCCTCAAAATTCCCCTGATGCGTGTCCCAACCCAACCCTCCCGCCCCGCCGGGGACACCGTTCAACGACACCTCGACAAACGGGACGCCCCGTTCCACCAGTCGCCGCGCCAGGAGACATCCCTGACCAAACTGATTTCGACCATACGCGTCACGGAGCGCATCCGTCTCGTCCGTCAGCTCAAACGCCTTGACCGCTTCCGATCGCATCATCCGAACGGCCGCCAGATAGGCCGCCCGGTGACTGCTCGCCGTCACACCGGGATTGCGTTTGAGAAAGTCGGTCTCCAGTCCACTCAGCAGATCGAGCCGGGCGTCGGTCTCGCTGGCGGCGACATCTTTCCCCACCGCGAGATTCTTCACCTGCAAGGATTTCTCATAGTCGGTGTTCCCCCCGGGTTGTCCATCCCCCACAACGAGTGGCGCGTGACGCGGTCCCAGGAACCCGGGGCCAAAAGCCCCCGGAGACAGGAACCGGAACGGGGCGACGCTGACAAAGTTCGGCAATTCCGACTCGGCCTTTCCGAGTTCCTTGCTCCAGACAGACCCAATCGTTGGAAACTGCACCGGCCCCTGAGGCAGATACCCGGTTCGCATGAGATACGTCGCCCGGGCATGGTCCCCTTCCTTGGTCGACATCGAGCGGACGATCGCGCAATGTTTCATCTGCTGCGCCAGGAGTGGCAAATGCTCACTGATTTGAATGCCGGGGACCGACGTGTCGATCGGTTTCACTTCGCCGCCGTTCGCATGGCCTGGTTTCAGGTCGAACGTGTCGGTCTGGCTGGGACCGCCAGTCATCCACAACAGAATGCACGACCGCTTGCGATCCGGCGATTTTGCCGTCTCGTCCGCCAAAGCCGCGAGCCATCCCGACTGGGAAATTCCCAGCGTTCCACACGCGGTCAATCGCAACCAGTCGCGGCGGGAGAGATTCGGGAAGTGAGCGGAGGTTGAGTTGGACATGGCGGAGCAGGTTGCGGGAAGAGAATCCAAAATCCACAGGGGAAAATCGCAGGCAGTTTGCGAACTCAAACTAGAATCGCAGGACGGGTGTCAGCGATTGAACAGGAACTCACTACTGTTCAGTAGTGCCCAAAAAATGTCACCCAGAGCCCGCTTCCAATCACCGGTCGGACCGCCCGTCTTCACGTAGTCTTCCATTCGCCGCAACTCGTCGGCGCTCGGCGGGCGTCCCAAGGCGGCCAGGTAGAGTGTTTCGATCCGGTCGGCGTTTGTCATCAGCGGAAACTCGATGACCGCCGACAGCGTGGCGCTGTTGTCGAGGCTGGTCGCGTCTTCCACAAATTTGCCGTTCATCATCGACAGCGCCTGAAGAATTGTCGTCTGCGTCTCGGTGACGGAATCGCGACTGTTCTCAAACGTCTGCAGGAACTCCGCCCGGGGACTGTTGCCATCCATCATCATCGGATTGCGATTCGCAAACTGCTCAAAAAAGCCGGTCGCCTGGGCGATACTGTCGAAGATCTGTTCCGGCGTCAGCCCCTTGAGCGCCATTTTGGCGAACAGTCGGCCATTCTCCTGTGTCGGATCGGTCTGGCGGCTGCTTCGCTGATACACCCGGGTCGACGTGATCGCGCGGATCAGGAATTTGACATCATGTCCTTGGGCGGCAAAACCTTTCGCCAAGTCATCGAGTAGCTCCGGATGACTCGGGGGGTTCTCCAGCGTGAAGTCGTCGATCGGATGCACGATTCCCAGGCCAAAAAAGTGGCCCCACAACCGATTCGCCAGCGTTCGAGTGAAGTACGGGTTTTCCTGCCCGACCATCCAGTCGGCCAGAATCCGCCGGGGACTGTCGCGGAACCCCAACTGAGCCGCCGTTCCGTCAAAATAGGTCGGCGTGACCTTTTTGTTTTTGCCGGGAATCTCCAACTGAGTTGGCCCGAGCGTCTCGAGGATCGAATTGACCAGCCCCTGCACGCCCCCCTGCTCTCGATTGAGGCCGGCGAAAAAGGCGGCGTAGCCCCAGAACTGCTCCTGCTTCCATTCGTCGAACGGATGGTCGTGGCACTGCGCACATTCGATCCGAATCCCCAAAAACATCCGCGCGGTGGATGCCGCCAGATTTTCGGGCTTCAGTTGTTTCGCTTGATAGAAGCTCAGGGCATTGACCCCCGACTGCGGCTGAAAAGGGTTCGCCGCCTGCCGGGGATCGACTGTCATTTCCAAAATCTCCCGCACGAGTTTGTCGTACGGGACATTGTCCTTGATCCGTTGACGCAACCACGCCTCGAACGCGGGGAGCAAAAACCGAACTTCGGGATTCGAGTCCGCCTCAGGTATCATCACCGACCGCCAGAAATGGGCGAAATTGGTGATGTACGACGGACCATCCAGCAACTCTTCCACGACCTTGTGTCGTTTGTCGGGGGATTCGTCGGCCAGAAAGTCGCGCAGGTCGGCGACCGTCGGGGTTTTTCCCGCGATATCGAGATAGACCCGGCGCAGAAATTCGCCGTCGTCGGCCGGTCGTGCCGCGACCCCCTTTTCCGCCGCGATCCGTTCATCAATGCGCTGGTCGATCAACTTCGCCAGCGCCGCGACCGGGTCGTTGGCGTCCCGCTCTTCCGCGAACACCCCCGCGGTCGACAGTCCCGCCCCGACCGCGAACAGGCACAGCGTCAGCCTACCAAGGGACAAGATTCGCATCACGCACGACTCCGCGATCGAAGGTTCAACACACCAGCCAGTCGCAGGTAAGCGGCCGCGCTGGTCACGTTGTCCTGGTTTTTCAGGACACAGTTCTAGAGTCGATTCCACCAGGGATTTGTCTGTCAGTCAGTTCACAAATCCAGCACCTCGGCCGGGAAAATCGGACCCTCCACGCAGGTCCGTCGATAATCCCAGTCACCGTCCGGCTGCTTCACCTTGGTGACACAACTGAAACAGGCCCCAAATCCGCACGCCATGGGGGATTCCAGCGACAGCCAGCAGGGGGCCTGGTACTTCGCCGCCAATCGGGCGACCGCGTGCATCATCGGTTCCGGTCCGCAGCAATAAACCGCCAGTTTCGGCCCGGTCCGCCCCGCGGCCGGGGTGGCCGTGTGCGTCTTCAGCCATTCTTCCGCCGGTTGCGTCACAAACCCTTTGTGGCCGCGGGAGCCGTCGTCGGTCGCCAGTTTCAGATCGATTCCCAGCGATTCGAAATGGTCGACCCCCGCCAGGAATTCGGCACTTCGGACCCCATAGCACAGCGTGATGTCCGCCGGGGCGAGTGGGCGGGCCACATGGCGGGGACCGTGGTCCAGACCGGCCTCCGTTCCGTAGCGATGCAATCCCAGTGCCTCGCGGAGGACCGCCGGGAACGGGGTGTTTCCGATCCCGCCTGCCACGATCAGCAGTTTGTCGCACGTCAGCAACGGAAATCCGTTCCCCAACGGTCCCCAGATTTCGACCGATTCCCCGGCCTGCCAGGTGCGCATGACACCGGTCATTTTGCCGACCACCAGGTAAACCAGGTCAATTCCGCCCGGCTCACCCGACGCGTCGAGCCAGACGTCGTACAGCGCGAACGGCCGTCCGAGCAGCGGATCTGTCTGCCCCGGCGGACGGACCATAAAAAACTGTCCCGGCACCACCGCATTCGCCAGCTCGGGGGACGCGAGCCGCAAGCGATAGGTGTCGCGGGCGAGTCGTGTCTGCTCAACAATCGGCACAACCAATTGACGGGCGCAGGGAACCAAACCGGGGAGCGGTGGCAGCGTGAGAGTTGACATGCGTCAATCGTAGCGACGGAGGGGGTTTGGGGCAAATTCAGCCCGTCTGGATCATGAGTCCCCGTGAGTCCAATCGTGCGACGACGATGGATTACCCAGCACGGCCACGCATCGTGGGGCCATAACCAAAACAAAAGCCCGGTCACCCGAAGTGGTCGGGATGCTCCCGCGACCAATGCGAGGCTGTCGAACCATCGACGGTTGCACTGAAGTCGGTGCCGAGACGAAAGTCGGATGTCCGCGACAATCGCTGGTTGCAACAGTTGCATTCGGCGGGGTTGCTGAACAGCGGCTTTCGTCCCGACGAGGAAACCTCAGTTGGAGCCGCCATCCATCTGTCGCGCGATCGCCGAACCCGCCAGTCGCAGGAACGCCTCATCGAACTGGATCCGGAACCGGGCTCCGTCGGTGACTGGCAGCACTTCCACCCGCAGCGAGTCTCCCCCCTTACTGAACGATTTTCGCGCCAGGCCGGCGAACCCCGTGGTCCGTTGCTCGGGATCAAAAATGTCGGTCCAACTCGCGAAATTCATCACCATCTGAAAGGGAATGGTCGTCCCGTCCTTCGCCGGCTCCGCCGCCCGGTCGATCGCCCGTTTCAACTCCACCGGTGCGTTGTCGGCACCCACCGCAAACCACAACACCTGGTCATCGACCGCCAGATAAATCGCTGGCTTCCCTCCAAACATCCGCTCACGATTTTCCCCACTCCCCGTCTGGGCCGGCTCCAACCGGTGGATGTTGATTCCCTTGTGCGTCGACGCATTCAGCCGGACATCGGAAAACTGCGGTCGCCCTTTCAGCCGACCCAGAATGTCTTCCAGTGCCTTCGTCAGAGTTCCGGAATCGTTCATCTTGATTCCCCCCACCAGGCTGTACGGTCCCGGGGGCGTTCCCACCATCTGCGCGATCAGGTCGGCGTGACCTTCGACAAACGTCGCATCCAGAACCTGGACCAGTTGCCGAATCGGGTGATCTTGGTCGGCGGCTGTGTCGTCTTCTTTCGCCAGATTCCCCAGCATCTCTTTCTGAGCGACCGCCAGCATCTTCCGCAACGACTTGCGTGACGGTTTGTCGAGCTTCCACGACATCGAGACGGACAACGGACTTTGCGTATTCAGCAGATTGGAAAATCGGCTGCGGGCCCCTTTCAATTCGTTGAAGTACGAGGCGTATTCGCTGCCGGGGGTTGCCGTGGTGACAATCTCGAGGGCTGCGACTTTTTCCGCCTGCGAGACCGTCCACCCGACTAGAATCTCGTCCCCTTGATTGAGCAGAATCTCGACAGTGGCCAGAGTCCGTTCCCCTTCCGCCCGCCGCAGTTCATACGCCGCTTCGGGTTCATTGTCCCGACGTTGCAATCCATTTTCCGCCTGCGCTTTGAAGATGTTGTAAAACAGCGAACGGGTATTGGGATCGAGCCCCTTGAGATTGATCGCCGCCGAGAGGTCGTACTGCGCCGAGAGTCGCCGCGTCACCTGGACCGGATCGGGAATCTCTCCATCCAGCGCCGCCGACTCATTCGAGACAAACGCGTAATCCCCCTGGAGCCGAACGTAGATTGTCTGGCGTTGCCCCATGATCTCGTACTGCGTCTCCGAGATCTTCTTCGTCGTGACCGGGGCGAGTTCCACGGTTTTCAGCAGGTCGCCAATGTTTTTCACGGGCACATACGCGACCACCGAGGGGGACAGCCCGTTCAGATAAATCATCACGCCGACCGACTGATTGCGGGTCAGCCCTTTCAAGTCATTCACTCGGGCGAGCCCCCCTCCCAGAGTCTCTGCGAGTTCCGGCCGACCCGCCGCCTCAAACGTGGTCACCGCCTGGCTCATCAAACGTTCAAAACTGGCCGCGTTGATAATCACCAGCGGGCCTTTGGCACCGCCTTGAGCGTGGACGAATGGCGAAAACACCAAACTGGCAATTACGACTCCCGCACAGACGATTCCTCGCTGGAAACGGGACACAGAGGTTACAGAAACTGTGCGAAGGCCAAACCACTTCATGACAACGGCTCAGATGCAGGTCGGGAAACGGAACGTTCGGTCGCCCCGGCGACTTCCGATGTGAGGGGTATTACCCGCCCGAGTCGCGTGCGGTGTCGAAAAAATCGTCCGCCGGGGGGCGGTGCGCCGGACGAATCACTGTCGGGCCGCCGCGACCTTGTTGACAACGTTATGTTTGTACACATCACCATTGTCCTCCCGGTTGAATTTGAGCCCTCTGCCTGCGCTTCAGAATTGGCCGCTTTTCCTGTCGCACCGCCCGTTTCTGCTCGCAGGTCCGACACTCCCGGCACGCCGGGATCTCTGGTCGCGGTACCCGTCTGCGGTTGCGATGGGCGGTTGTGGATTTTCGCCGGCTTCATCCCTCGACCGGACGGCCAAAAGTCGGCAGAATCACTCGTCCCCTCTGAGCTCACAATGACCACCCCGCAACCCGACTCCATCCCCCCGCTCATCCTCGTCACCGGAGGATCGGGGTGCGTTGGTACACAGGTCTGCCTGCGGGCCAAAGAACTCGGGCTGCCGGTGCGGGGACTTGTCCGCTCCACCAGCGAAACCACAGCCCTCATCCACCACGGCATTCCGGTCGAAGTCGCCGACCTGTTGGATCTCGGTTCGCTTGATCGCGTCGTCGCAGGCGTGACCACCGTCGTTCACTGTGCCGCCCGCATTGGAGCGGGACCCAGTGAAGAATATCGGCGACTGCATGTCCACGGTCTCCGCAATCTGCTCTATGCGCTCGAACAGGCGGGCTCAGTCACCCGCTTTATCCATCTCAGTTCCCTCAGTGTTCACGCCGCCCGGGACCACTTCGGCACCGACGAAACCACCTCCCCCACGGTCCAGGGACTCGGGGCGTGTCTGGCGTCGCTTGTCGAAGCGGAAAACCAGTTGCACGAATGGTCGGCGCGTGAAGGTGTCCCTGTGACCGTCCTGCGGCCGGGTCTTTTGTATGGACCGGGCGAACGCTGGGTTTTGCCCCAATTGCTGAGACGGCTCAAAGAACAGCGTTTCCGGTATATCGGGTCCGGAGAACAGCAGCTTTCAAACACGTACGTGGGTAATCTGGCCGACGCGGTCTTCGCGGCGATCGCCACCCCTGCGGCCGCCGGTCAGACCTACCACATCACCGACCTCCCGCTGGTCACACAACGCGATTTCATCTCGACACTCTGCGAACTGGCGGGTTACCCGGTCCCCCGTGCCGCCCTGCCGCTCTTCTGGGCGCAGTTGTCCAAATGGTTTCCCCGCTGGTTTCGACCGAACGACGAACACGACGAAACCGCTGTTGAACTGCGACTGCTGGGCTGGAATCGAGGCTTTTCGATCGAAAAGGCCCGTCGTGAACTCAACTACACTCCCCGTGTCTCCTTCGCGGACGGAATGCGAACGACAATCGACTGGTATCGCGCCCAGGGAGTGCTTAACTCGACGGGGGATCTGAAAGCGGGCGGGTAAGCCGGCAAGGGGTCGCTCAAGTAATGTCGTATTGATCCCCGCTGACGGTATCAAACGAAGTTCCTCCGGAGACCCGTCATTCGTTGTGATGGCGTGAGCTGATTTCGGGTCGAGTCAGGAAGCCCCAATGGAGTGGCTCATCCTGGGTGTACTGTTTGCCCAGGGTCAATGCCGTTGTCGCCTTGGCGAGTTCATACCCCAGATAAAACGCGTGCGACGGATCGGTGACCCCCAGTTGCTGAAACAGTTGAAACGGGTCGACCGATCGGCGGTGACCGTCGCGGTTGATCGCGTGCAGCTCGCCCCCGTCGGCGAACAGCCGATAATTCGGATCGCGGATCTGCCGCGTCAGTTCCGCCAGTTCCGCTTCTCCCCGGGTATGCGTTCGCCCGTCGCGCAGCAGGAGGAGTCGGGAGTCGATTCGCTTGGGAAGTACTCGCTCGGAGACGGAGTGGGCGACAATCCGCCGGGCGATGTCGAATTCCCGCACCGCCGACTGACACCACGGAATCACCTCGGTGGTCAGGACGCTGGCGATTCGCAATTCCTGGCAGAATCCCGCCAACAGCATGTTCACCCCCGAACTGTCGACCTCGGTCAGTTCCGTCAGATTACCAATCCCCATCATCATACGCGCCGTGGGCCATTGCTGACGGGCGCGAATGTACCTCGCCAGCGAGTCGGCGAATCCGAAGCCAATCGGTTCGAGAATCGGATCGATTCGATACCGGGCTCCAACACTGTCCAGATGCGCGACCGTCGTTTCGAGGGACTGCCAATCCGCGGGGTCATCCGGGACGGCGATCAACTCCGCCGGGAGAGTGGCCGCCCAGTCCCGATTCGACTGATTGACGCTCAAAACCAGTTCAGCCCCCGCCTCGACCGCGCGTTCGATCTCCCCCCGCTCGAAGCTGTCGATCGACACCCGATGCCCCTCCCGTCGGAGCAGCGCGGTCACCTCACCCGATCGGCCCCAACTCTCGGCGGGCACACACCCCAAATCGATCACGTCGGCCCCCGACGCGCGGTACCGTTCCGCCCGTTCGAGAATTTCGCGATCGGTCATCCGCGGGGCGTGGTTGATCTCGGCAAGAATCTCGATGTCGTATTTCGACAGGTCCGCAGGTGTTCGCCCTCCCTGGCCAAAATACTCGGGAAGATCCTGCAATTCCTTCGGACCGCGTTCAAACGGCTTGCCAAACCGCGTTTCGAGAATCCGCAAATCCCCTTGGCACCAGCCCGGTAGAATCACCCGGTCAATATTTTCGGGGAGAGTCAGCTTGCGTGCCACCCACTCGACGTGCATCAGGGCGGCGACGCTGATCCCCAGGACAGCCACCTCCACTTCGCACTTCAGCCGTCCCCCCAGGTCGGCGACCACGCGTCGCAACGACGCCTCGGCGAGCCGACCGGTGACGAACAGCAGTTTGGGCATGGGAACAACCGCGAAGTGGAACGGACCTCAAGCGATTGCGTGCCAGGGAAGCGAACCGCCCAGACGATTGTAGCGATCTGAGAACTTCGAGGGATCGACGCCCGTCGACAAAATTCTGAACAACATCGTCGGTTGCGACAGTCAGTAGCGGCGAAGCGATCATACCGTTGACCCCCGGCGCAAATCGATCTGGCACCGCAGAATACCGCAGTCGATAATCCTGTCCGGTGGAACGCTTCCCAAGACGCCCTCTGGGGGCGGGCGGTTCCAGCGAAAACTCTCCCGATGAATGCCCCCGATGAAGACCGACCTGACAGACATTACGCTCGTGATCGACCGCAGCGGATCGATGGCTTCAATTCAGAGCGACGCGGAAGGGGGAGTCAATTCCTTCATCACAGAGCAAGCCAAGCACCCGGGCGAGGCGCTGCTGACGCTTGTTCAATTCGATACCGAGTACGAATTCCTGCACCGTGGCGTACCGATCGGAAAGATTCCTCACTTTCAGCTCGTGCCTCGCGGTTCGACAGCGCTTCTTGATGCGATGGGACGCGCCATCAATGAAACAGGGGAACGGCTCGCGAAACTGGCGGAGGCCGATCGTCCCGGGCTCGTGATCGTGGTGATCATGACCGACGGCCAGGAGAATTCCAGCCGGGAATTCAACCGGGAACAGATTCGCAAAATGGTGGAACACCAGCAGTCCAAATACAACTGGCGGTTCATCTACCTGGGAGCGAATCAGGACGCCTTCGCCGAAGCGCAGGGAATGGGCATCCCCCTATCGGCCGCGGCCAATTTCGACGCCGGCCGGGTCGCGAACGCGTTCGACGGAACGATGAAGGCCGTCATGCGAATGCGATCCCTTCCGCGCGAGTCGCTTTCCCCCGACGTGTTCACGAAAGAGGAACGGGAGGGAATGCAGGAGTGAACGGCCGGCGCGGCGGACGATCAGCCGAATGTCGGCGCTTTCGCGTACCGACCAAAACCGCTTGTCAGGGGTTCCGGGTCGATGCAGCCGGAAGAACGCCGGCGAACCGGTCATTGTCTCAACCCTCCGACGAACCCACAACAAGAATATCGCCGCCAACGGATGGCCAGCATTGTCGCCATCCTTCTTTCCGTCAATCCTGTAAATCCTGAAATCCTGTCCAGATTGTCTGCGTTTTTCACGACGGCAGCAGGTCCGAACCCGTTATTCCGAGTCGACGTCACGGCAGCACGGGAACTGGAAAAGGAAAAAAGTTTAGACAGGATTACAGGATTGACAGGATTCTCAGGCTCGACGATTGAGCGGCTTGGTTCAGTCGGTTCTTCGTTCGTTTCTTTAACTTTCAGGTGTCGCAATGTTCAATCGGTTCATACTCGAAACACCTTCATGACTTCATCGCCGAGGTGGTTGATGACCTTCACGGCGATTCGCCCGACTTCGGCTTGTCGAATGGGCGGCTGGTGGCGCTGTGGAGGGATTCCCAGGCTTCCTGGTTGATCTCGGCTTTGAGCGTCGTCTTCAGGGAGCTGTAGGGGTCGCCGGCCCCCAGGAAGTAGGCGTGGCGGACGAAGAAGCTCTCTTCGTTGTAGTCAGTGTCGATGAACCAGCAGGCGATGCCGTCGGCTCCGTCGCTGCGGACTTCGCCGGTATTCGGGTGGAAGACGTCGACGCCGTTCACCTGCACGCGGACCTGGCCGTTCGCTTCCGGCAGAATCGTGATGTCGGGTTCGCCGAAGATCACGAACAGGTTGCCCTTGCCGGTGTTCTTGAGCGTGTCGGCCATGTGCAGGTCGGCGTTCATACGGGCCTTCAGCACCAGAATCCGGCCCAGTTTGTTGAACTCGGTGGCGAGCGCCTCGTAGTTGAAGGCGCAGACGACCAGAACGTCGAAGCCGGCGTCGCCCGCCTCGCGGGCGGCGGCGACCAGGTCGACGCGGGTGACAGTGCCGAACTCGGGGCCGATGAAGATCGCCGCCCGCTTTTCGGCACTCGTTTCGCCCCCTTCGAGATAGCGCCCCTCGGCACAGACGAAGTGACCCGGCCAAGGGACGAGCGAGGTGAAGTTCAACTTGTCTGCCTTGTGCGCCTGCTGCACGCCGGCGGTTCGCAAATTCTCCAGAATCATCGGGTCGAAACTCTGGGTCTCGGCCCGCGACTGCCGCAGGGGGTCGATCAGCCCGTCGTTCTCGTCGACTCCGAGCATACGGTGGGGAGACAGGCTTTCGACGGTGAACGGCCCAGCGACGCGGACCTTCTTCTTGTCTTCGTAGGGCTTGTCGTACAGGTACTCAAACTCGGCTTTGGCGGCGATCGAGGCGTCGATCTCCTTCTGCCGAGCGATGCGAGCCTGCCACCACTCGGCGTGGGTCTTCTTCGCCACGGTGGACCACTTCGCGTCGGCCTCCCGAGGAATCTCCCACTCTTCCCACTTCTGCTTGACCGCCTTGTTCAGCGATTCGCGAAGCGGCACTAGCGTCTGCTGCCACTTCTCCCAGATGACGTCGATTTCGGCGTTGTTTGCTATCGCTTTCAATGTGACATGCGGAACTCGTTCGTAGACAAAGCCTTGGCGAATGTCGCCACCGGTCAACTGAGCTGACGGCGCGGAACCGCGGATTGCTGCCTCTTTGAGTTGACCATCACGAGAATCGGCCAATAGATAGTACGGGAAACGAGCTCCCATAATTCGGGTACGGGCAAGAATCAATGCTACCCGAGATGTGTCAATCGTTATCCACCGCCGGCCCCATTGCTCCGCGACTAGCGCAGCCGTTCCGGAACCGCAGGTCGGATCGAGTACTAAATCTCCCGGATCTGTTGTCATTAACACGCAACGCTCGATGACTGTCGTGGCGGACTGAACGACGTAGATCTTGGGATCGGAACGGCTTTGCACGCTCCCGGTATCTGTCCAAAAATTTGTCAACGTGAAAACAGAGAAATCGTCCAGGTAGCGAACGTAACGTACACGGTTGCCGGCCTTTACAACCCGATTTGCCGCAGACAGTCGCCCCAATCCCTGGACGCTTGTCTTCCAAAATCCGGTTACCGGTACAAACGTCTGTCCCTGAAAAACGAATGGATCTGACCCCGGGGGACGTTGACTTGTCAATTGATCGACCGTAGACACGCGGGCGTCTGCAGGAATCTCTGCCGGGTCGCGCTTCTCATTCGAGTTCATCAGTCGGCGAGAACCGGTTCGGTCTTCAATCGCATCATACTTCGATGCCCCCTCTTCTCCCGGGCGCTTTGAGCGAAAGAGTGCACGGTATTTGATTGCCTCCTTTTGTTTGGAGTACCAAACGATATAGTCGGCAACACCTGGGAGCAGTTCTGAACTTGCCGACGACGTCTTTGAGCATTGAATTAGAGCTACGCAGTTGCCTTCCCCAAATACCTCATCCATCACACATCATACGCGATGTATATTTTCGTCGCCGATCTGCACGAAAACAGATCCAGACGCGGTTAAAAGGTCGCGTGCAATTGTCAGTCGATCACGCAAGTAAGTTAGATAACTGTGAATACCATCACGCCAAGTGTCTCGAAATGCTTTGACCTGCTCCGGCTCGCGGGTGATGTGGTCCGCCTTGCCGTCCTTTACGTCACGGCTAGTGGTACTCCATTGAAAATTGCTATTGAACCTGATTCCGTATGGCGGGTCGAGATAAATGCACTGCACCTTGCCGCGGAGCCCCTCACGCTCCGCCAAACTGACCATCACCTGCAGACTATCCCCCAGAATCATCCGGTTCGTCCAGTTCTGGTCGTGCTGGTAGAAGTCGGTTTTGTCGGCTCCTTCGGGAATGCCGTTGAAGTCGGCGAACAGACCGAGTTGGTGCTTCTTCCCCGCCACCTTCTCCGCCGCACTCTGTTCCGCCGCCGACTGACGCAGCAGGTCGTCGATCAGCACCTTGGGGTGGACCTTTTCCTGGATGTAGAGCGGCGGGGCGTGGACGACCAGGTCGCTCTGGTCCTGTTCGTCCTTCCCGCGCCAGACAAGTTGCGGATCGAGGTCGCGATTGCGTCGCTCGTACGCCACGCGGACCGTCTTCTGCTGATCGACCTGCACGACCGACTGATACTCGGCGGTCGGAATATTCCGCCGCTTGTCAGTCTCGTGGGTGATCGCTTCAACGGTCTTCGGTTCAGCGGGCTTCTTTTTGGCCATGGTCAGCTTGGTGGACAGGACGACGGAAAGACGGTTTTGACAGGATTTCAGGATTTACAGGATTAAGAGAACAGGAAAAGAATTGGAGGGTGGGAACGGAAGACTCGAAACTACCGACCTTCGATACGCCAGCCTCCCGTCCGTTCCTTTCCGTTCTTCTTTCCGTATCCTTTTTTCGTAATCCTGTTCATCCTGAAATCCTGTCTAAATTTTCTTTTTTCCGCAACGTCGTTCATGGTGTCCTTGCGAACGCCTCTGGAACCAATCCAACCATCATCCTGTCGAACTCCCGTTCGATCTTCTTCTGGAAGTCGGCTTCAATCTGAAACACCGACGTGAACTCGGCGAAGGCCCAGCGGCCGTACGTTCCCAGGTTGTTTACCCCAGGAATCCAGTGCGTCTCCATTGTCGCCTTCTTCTCTTTCGCATCTTCGGCCCGGTAGCCTTTGATCTCAACCACCAGATGCAGCAGGTCTGGCGTACCGTCGAAGTGCGCGGGGCGGCCGTCGTCAACAAGAACGATGAAATCGGGGCGGTACTTCCGCGTTTCTCCCCCGTACCGATATGGAACCTCCAGACCCAGGTTGTGGTTCTTGCCGTACGCCCGGACCAGCGGATGCAGTTCAGCCACCCGGCAGAATTCCGCCTCCCAGTCGCTGTCGAGGATCACCCAGTTGATCTGGCAGCGTTCGGAACTCGTTTGCCAGCGGTCGGTCTTCGACGTGTTGAACCGCACATGGCTGGTCGAGCCGGTCGGGTTGTATGGATCGAGCAGTGCCTTCACCGGTCGATCGCCGATCAACGCCCGGGTGATGCCCGCCGTGATGCGGTTGCACGCCATGTCGGCCAGTTCCTGGTAGACGAGTTGCGCTGGGTACGTCTCGCCTTCGCACACCAGGCAGGTGTCGAGCCACTGCTTTGTAACTCGCTTGAGCTGGCCGAACAGATGCAGCTTGGGTTCTTCCCCCGGGTCGCGCCACTTCGTGTAGAGCAGCCGGTGCGTCAGATGGAATAGCAGCGTCGATGTCCGCATGTCCCCCAGATGTTTGAGGTCGAGATTCACCGCTTCGCCGATGATTCCGGCGTTTTGCGTCACCGACGGGCCGACCAGATCGGGATTCAGCACCAGAATGGAATCGCTGGATGCCGAGT
This sequence comes from Planctomicrobium piriforme, assembly GCA_945860955.1. Classification (GTDB taxonomy): domain Bacteria; phylum Planctomycetota; class Planctomycetia; order Planctomycetales; family Planctomycetaceae; genus UBA10511. The sequence goes on along the minus strand of CAMATH010000013.1, from coordinate 574 downwards.
TGCCGCTGGACGATTTCCAGACCCGAGATCCACAACCGTGCCGCCTCGTTGTTGCTTTCGGCCTCCTTGCGGTCGTCTCCCTTCAGGTCTTCATCATCGGGTTCGGGGGGGGGTTCGCGGTAGCAGTGGTGCGCCTCGTCGTTCAGCACGACGTTGTTCTTCATGCCCATCAGTTCTGGCATGAGCCGTTGCAGCATCTGCCCCTCGGTTTCACGCGTGTTGAGTTCTTCGCCGTGCCCCTGCAACAACGCCCGCCCGCCAGCCGACAGTTCCAGGCGTTCTCGCAACTTGAGCCCGTGGAAGTTCGTGATGACGATCTTCGCCTTTTGAATTTCGGGCAGAAGATCGCCGGGAACCAGTTCGCGATCGGCGTAGTAGCTGTCGGGGTCGTTGGGCTGAAGGACCCGCAGTGCTGGAGCAGACGGGCGGTTTCGGGGGTGACCTGCCATTCCGACGAATTTTGCCAGGCGCGCCACCGGGCGACAAAGCCGCGCACTTCGTTGATGACCGGCGTGGGGTCGTATTCCTGCTGCTGGGTCGACAGCCCGTGCCCTTCGTCGAAAACCAGACTCTG
>CAMATH010000012.1 GCA_945860955.1 Planctomicrobium piriforme | reverse complement strand
GGAGCCGCTTCGTGGAGACGATCTTGACGGTCGTCGAAACCTGTCATCGGCAATCTCGCAACAGTTTCGAATACCTCACCGCCGCCATCCAGGCCCATTTCGCCGGCCAACCGACTCCCTCACTCCTTTCCAGGGTGTGAACGGTTACTTGCCAGACCACGACGAGTTCAACTTGCTCTTTTGGGTGACGCGAACGGACCTCCCATTACCATTTCGAAAACTCAACACAAGCTCCGAAGCATGATGGAACTCACTTCACTATTGGCCGATCACCAGCCGTACCATAGCGCATTCCAAATCAACCGCATGATTCTCGTCAGATCCGGTGGAACTTCATACGGCGTTTATCGTCAGGCATTACGCGAACTATGGAAACGGATACGTGGGTTGCAAGACCTGCTCATGCAGCGACAGAAGTTGCACATCAACACTGATGAATCTCGTTTTCAGCCGCCAAGTGTTCAAGCGGAAACTGTATGTTCGAACTCTACGTATAGCAACAATGACATGCAGGAATTGGACGTTGAGTTTAGTATTCGCGACACTGAACGCGAATTCCTCCGCTTTTTCGGCATAGCCGCCGCGTTGAAGCAGCGTTTGGGTGAACTGACTCCAGAACGGCGGGCACAGCTCGATGAGGAGATGTGGGAACATCGCCTGAAGTGCCTCGCGGCGGTCGACTTCATCTCCCAGGGAAGGTTGTCGGCCGGAACCGTCGAGTTCCTGCAGGCCTGCCCGCTCGCGATGCGCCGTCGCGTCGCGGACCTGGTTCTCGACCCCCGGCGACATGCCGAACTGATCGAATGGTACCTGTCGTACGAACCCGATCTTCCCCCGCCGATTGAAGTCGATCGCGCCGACCTCCCCCGACTGCTCGCTGGCACACCGCTGGCGGAATTGTGGGATCAGCAATTCGATGGCCGAAATCTCGAAACCGCTGTGCCGGCGACCGACTGAGTCAATCCGGTCGACATGCGCCGGGAGATTCGGAGAAACACGTGGATTCGCGTGCCGTGAGGACCAATGCGTTACCGCCAACCAAACCAGGTGGAGGGACAAAATCCGACGCGACGGGAGGGCGAACGTCCTCGTGAGCCGCCGCTGTGCGCTCAACCGCCAAGAACTGTCCACTGGGCAGCGCTCGGCGTCCAACCGAACCACGTTGTCGTATTGAATATCGATGTCGTGGGCACCCGAAACACGCGTTTAGACCACCGCGAATCCAGTGGCGGCTTTCGCGGGATCGTGGGTCGAGTGCCGCCCGGAGAACGTCGTCTTGCTCTCGAAAGCACATTGGCGGCTCAGCAGGAGCTTCGCCCTCCCATGACCCGGATCGTCGACACTACTGAGGAACCGGGTATTCGCGTGCCGTGAGGACCAATGCGTTACCGCCAACCAAACCAGGTGGAGGGACAAAATCCGACGCGACGGGAGGGCGAACGTCCTCGTGAGCCGCCGCTGTGCGCTCAATCGTCAAGAACCGTCCACTGGGCAGCACACGGCGTCCAACCGAACCACGTTGTCGTATTGAATATCGATGTCGTGGGCACCCGAAACACGCGTTTGGACCACCGCGAATCCAGTGGCGGCTTTCGCGGGATCGTGGGTCGAGTGCCGCCCGGAGAACGTCGTCTTGCTCTTGAAAGCACATCGGCGGCTCAGCAGGAGCTTCGCCCTCCCATGTCCCGGATCGTCGACACTACTGAGGAACCGGGTATTCGCGGGCCGTGAGGACCAATGCGTTACCGCCAACCAAACCAGGTGGAGAGACGAAATCCGACGCGACGGGAGGGCAAACGTCCTCGTGAGCCGCCGCTGTGCGATCAACCGCCAAGAACTGTCCACTGGGCAGCACACGGCAACCAACCGAACCGAAATACCGAGTTGAAACTGATGACGGAATGACCCCGAACACGCGTTTGGACCTGCGCGAATCCAGGGGGGGCTTCGGGAAAAGCAGGGTCGATTGCCGCCCAGAGGACGCTTTTTTGTTCTTGAAAGCACATCGGCGGCTCAGCAGGAGCTTCGCCCTCCCATGTCCCGGATCGTCGACACTACTGAGGAACCGGGTATTCGCGGGCCGTGAGGACCAATGCGTTACCGCCAACCAAACCAGGTGGAGGGACGAAATCCGACGCGACAGGAGGGCGAACGTCCTCGTGAGCCGCCGCTGTGCGATCAACCGCCAAGAACTGTCCACTGGGCAGCGCTCGGCGTCCAACCGAACCGAAATACCGAGTTGAAACTGATGACGGAATGACCCCGAACACGCGTTTGGACCACCGCGAATCCAGTGGCGGCTTTCGCGGGATCGTGGGTCGAGTGCCGCCCGGAGAACGTCGTCTTGCTCTCGAAAGCACATTGGCGGCTCAGCAGGAGCTTCGCCCTCCCATGTCCCGGTTCTTCGACACCGCCTGTCGCGCCCTGCGACTAAGACAGTTCGGCTGGAACCTCGCCCGCCCGTGGTGCCGATGTTCGTCATCGCACGTCGGAGGACGCGACGGCATGCTCGGCGATGCAGCCGTACCGTGTCAATCGTCGCGAAAGTGGGTTTCGTGTTGATGGAACGCATTGGCCATCCCTTGAAAACCTAACTCCACCTGCCGCCGGTGGTTGGGGGTTCGGAGCGCGAATGTTGGGAATCGCGCGGGTCAGAGACTCGTTACTACGGCGATTGCCCCCTTGCCGACGCGGCGGCGGCGGCGTCATAATGGGTCAGCCTGGAGATTCCTGCGCGGTGGTTCCCGTCCGTTGAGTTCAGTCGCTTGATCGAAAGAGGTGCGCCATGCGTGGCGACCGACGCGGTTTTACGCTCGTGGAAATGCTGGTGGTGATCGGGATTCTGGTCCTGTTGACCACGCTGGTGGTGGTCGCTGTGGCGAATACGCGCGGCACAGACCGGATGCGCTCGACCGCGCGAACCGCCCAGTCGGCGTTTCTGGGTGCCCGCGATCGCGCGATCTACGCCAAGGAGCAACGTGGAATCCGGCTAGTCCGCGATCCGAACGACTACACGCTGGTGACCGGGTTTGAGTACATCCGGCCGTTGCCTGTTCAATCGTACAAGAAGGAGGATAGTTTGATGCAGTTCTGTCGGCCCGGCTCCGGCGGGACAGCGACATCGAACAAAGTGACAATCGTTCAAGGGTACAACGATTCTGCAAAACAGCGAACTGGAATTAACTGGCTGAGTTTTGATTCAAATGGCCTGTTCGATCCGAATATCGTTCGAGTTCGAATTCCTTCTGGATCGAGCGGTACGTGGTTCCGCCTCGTTCCGCAGAGAAATTCGCCGCCGTATTTCGTTAACGACAAGAATGCGACAGTTATGGGCCAGAACCGCTCCGTACAAGAGATTGTCTTGGCATCTGAGGTCAGTCTAGATGCAACCTACCCGTTTCCGGCCATTGTTGCAGTCGATGAAACGTCGACGTTTACCACCCTTGACCTTCAACTCGGCAACGAAACCCTCCCCTTCAGCCAGCCCATCACCCTCACCAGCGGGATCGTCATTGATCTGAAGTGGAGCAGCGACTCGGCGAAGAGTCTCGCGATTCCCAAGTCCACGACCGACCCGGTTCCCGCCATCGACATCATGTTCTCCCCCCGCGGAGGGGTCACCGGGGCGATTTCCGCCACCGGACCGATTCACTTCCTGATCAACGATCTGACCGACGCCATCACCCCGGATGCCGCTGACGCCTACGACAATTCCACCGGCCGGCACATTCCCGACGGCAACCCGGACGATCCCCGCATGCCCCTCAGCCCCATCGACAAACGCAACCGGGGCGAGAAGATGATTCTCACCGTCTTCCCCCAGACCGGTAATGTGCAGGCGTTCCCGATCGATGCCACCGATGACTACGACAACATCACGGGTGCCAATGGTGCCGACGGACTCGCCGACGACCTCTTCCACTTCGCCCGCATCGGCTCCGTAGGAAACTGACCGAACGCGACGTGTGGCGGACGGCGTTCCTACGACGCCGCGGTCTCGGTGCCCGTCGGCAGAGTCGAGCGGAGACAGATTGAAACGTCGTATCGGAAACGGCTGCTCGCGCTACGATTCGGTCCATGACGGGTGACGGTTACCGACCTCACCGTGTACCGGCCATTCGGTGGCACCGGCCGTTCTGAGTGAAGTCGAGATTCAACCAGCGGCCCACATTAAGAGCGCCAGTGCTCCGACACCTGAGATCAGCGCGGAGAGCGGCCAGGCATTCCTTCGAGGACGCAACAGACGATGAATTGCGATCGTCAGCCCGCAAAGCACAAACGGGGGTACGACATAACGAGCAGAACCGTCGCCAAAGCCCGTGCTCAGTGAGGCTTCCCACAGGATCAACAACCAGACCGGTGCTGCCAGGAGCAGAATCACCACACCAACAAGATTGAGGCGCGAGTTCGACATCATCCCAATCTTAACCCCGGTAAAGGGAATTGAAATGATCTACTTGTCCGCCCCTCACCAGCGGAGACAGTTTGAAACGCCGTATCGGAAATCGCGTGGACTGAAGTCCACTCCACAGGAAACCCGTCGCGGTTGCCTTGTGTTGAAATAGGAGGTCTGGGTCAAGATGTTCGAAAGCGGCGACTTCTCCGATCCTGCGGGTCATGCCACGCGCTCCGACAATGCTGTGCCTTCCGTCTGTAGCGTGCCGAATTCTTGTGCATCAATGGATTCTTCGCTTCGATCCGCACAGCCGTTCCTTCAAGAGCCGCCGGCATGAGTTGGCGGGAAGAGCCTGTTCACTACAGGCGTTTCTTCTCGCAGCCTCTCCGCCGGCTACCCCAGCCAATGCGCCCGTCGCTCGGTCTCGTGACTGACTCCGTTTCCCGGAATCACTCCACTCGACCGGGCGCAGGTGAGACCAGCGGAAGCACTGTGAAGCCCAGAATTCCCGTTTCGCACCCTGTGCGACCTGTTCGGATAGCTATGGGTCCGGGCAACGTCGACGGGTTGTTGAAACTTGCTGTCGTCAGTACGGGGCTGCGCGCACGATGCCGCGGCTGTTTTCGAAATGGTCACCCCCCAGTCCACCGGACAGGAGCGATGACATGCGCATGTCTCCCCACTCCCCTAGCACCAAGCGACGGTCCGCCGCCGCGTCGGCATGGAAGCCGATGCTGCTGCTGACGGCCGCCCTGTGCAGCTTGGCCGGCTGCTCCCGGCAGAAGTGGCACGCTCAGGCCGACGATACCGCCTATGCCATCGTCGGCGAGCGGTACAACGATCCACGGTGGAGCAATCCCCGTATGGATGTGATCGCCGACCCCCGCAGCCGATTCTACGATCCCAACGATTCCGACTGCACCCCGCTCCCCCCCGACGACGAAGCGGCCCACGAATACATGCACCGTGTGTTTGGGAAAAAGGGGTACGCACACTGGCATGAATTTGGCGATCAGGACGCGGTCGAAAACCCCAACTGGCTTGACCAATGGGGTTTGGGACAGGAAACGGTGACCGAGAACTTCAAGCACAACGGGGTGTACCCCGACATCGAAGGGCTCAGCCTGGGACAGTCGATCGAGCTGGCGTATCTGCATAGCCGGGACTACCAGACGCAGGTCGAAAACGTCTTCCTGTCGGCGCTGGCGCTCTCGTTCGAGCGATTCCGGTTCCAGGTGCAGTTTATAGGACTCGCCGCCACCACTCCCATCGGGATCAGTAACGGCAACAAGCCCGGTTTCAGTTCGACTGGTACAGACGTTCCCACCGTCAACGACAGTGTCGCGTTTGGCCCGGCGGCCGGCATCACGCAGTTGACCCCCTGGGGTGGTCAATGGCTGGTGGGGCTGGCGAATAGCACCCTCTGGTTCTGGGCCGACGGCAAGGGGTCCGACGCGACCACCTCGACTCTCTCGTATTCGCTGATTCAGCCCCTGCTGGCGGGTGCCGGCAAACGGGTGGTCCTCGAAAACCTCACCCAGTCCGAACGGAATATGCTGTACGCCGTGCGTGACTTTGCCCGGTACCGCATGGGCTTCTTCACCCAGATCGCGGTCGGCGGAAACGTCGCCGGCGTGGTGGGAGTCGGACAGCCCGGCGTGGGAACGGGTGTCAACGCTCTCGGTTCGCCGACCTTGAACGGCGGTTACCTGGGCTTGATCCAGCAGATGCAAATCATCGCCAACCAGGAATTCAACATTCGGCTGCTGCTGTCGAACCTCGACAAGACACGCAACCGTGTGTCTCAGCCCCGTCGCCCCTATGAAGTGATCGACGCGCTTCCGGATGGGGTCACGATTCCAGAGAGTCTCTCGGAAGTGGTCTACTTTCGGCGGGAGATCATGCTGGATGAACTGAATCGACCGATTGTCGGGGACGACGGCAAACCCGAAATGGAAGGACGGTTGTACATTGTCGATCGATTGACGGACGAACAGCGTGACCAGCTTGTGAGCCTCAGTGGCGATCCCAAGTGGACTTCGGTGATTCGGACGCTGGTGGAGCAGGCGGGTCAGGCGACACGCAATCAGCAGGTGGCCCAGCTCGAAACGCAGTTGGCCTCGCTGTACAACCAGCTTCGGGCGAACCGGACGTCGTTCCAGAACGACGTGGATCAATACAAGATCACGCTCGGTCTCCCAACCAGTCTTCCCGTTACGATCGATCGGAGTCTGTTGAAACCGTTTGAACTGGTCGATTCTCGGTTAAACCGCCTTGTCGACCGGCTGGAAGGGTTCGTCCCCGATCCCCCCGCTGGTTACGAGACACATCCCGACGCGGTCGCGATGCAGCGGGTGAACCAGTTGATGCAGCAGTACAACGTCGAGGATCCCGATCAGCAGGTTTTGCAAGGATTGGTGCTGGAACTGTTTGTGTTGAAAGACGACATCGCCCGAGACGCGATCGCTCCGCTCGACGACGACTTTGCCCATGCCATCGACCACTTGTCAAAGCGCAAGACCGTCGCGGATCGCGACCCAGGATTGGAACCTTACGACGCCGCCAAGTTCCGAGAGTTGCACGACCGCCAGATCGAAGAGTTTAAGCTGCTGGAAACCCAGTTGCAGAATCTGCGTAAGAAGGTGCTGGAAAAGAACTTGCCGTTGGACGCCCGCAAAGCGATTGCCGCCGAGGTGAATGATGTGCGGGAAGGGATGATCTCTCTCACCCAGGGGGTGACCGGTGTCGAAGCCAACCTGCGAATGGAGCTGATCGATCTGAACGAATTTGACATGGAGATGGAGACGGCGGTCGAGATCGGTCTCGACAATCGGCTCGACCTGAAAAACGTTCAGGGACAGTTGATGGATTCTCGCCGCAAGGTGGAAGTGGCGGCAAACCAGTTGCAAGCGGTACTGAACATTACGGCCGCGGGTGATATCCGGACCCAACCGCTGACTGGCCTGAACAACAATCCCTTCGATTTCCGAGGAGACGAAAGCAACATTCGGCTGGGAATTCAGTTCACCACCCCGATTCAACTGGTGCAACAGCGGAACACCTACCGGGCCGCCCTGGTGGGTTATCAGCAGGCCCGGCGTAACTACATGCGGGTCGAAGACTCGGTGAAATTCGATGTGCGGACGACATGGCGTAACATCGACCTGAACCGGCGGAACTTTGAAACCGCGAAGGCCAATGTGCGAGCCGCCGTCATCCAGTATGATATCGCGGTGGAACAAGCCTCGGCCCCAACCGGCGTCACGCCGGCGGGTGGCGGGGGTGGTCTAGGCGGTGGTGGTGGCGCGAACCAGGGTTTGAATATCCTGAACGCGTTGAACTCACTGCTGAACGCCCAGAACCAGTTGATTCAGACTTGGGTGAGGTACGAAACGAACCGACTTAACATCTACAACGTGATGGGTATACTGACGCTGGACGACGCCGGCTTCTTTACCGACGACTTCTATCAGCAGCAAGCCCGCCCCTTGGGTTCACAACCCGACTTTGTCGTTCGCCCGATGCTGGGGCCGAACAACGAACTTTACGATCCGTCCAATCCCAACGTTCCGCCACTCCCCAACACGGAGATCAATAATGCAGGGCCGAAAGCTCTCGACCAGGGCCCGCCGACGCCAGACGCACGGCGGAAGCCCGGCCGTGAAAAACGGATTCAGTACGCGAGTGAGGAACTCAAGGTTCCGACAGGTATCGCACGCATCGACCGGCAACAACCCCTCACGGTACGGGGGAGCAGCCCGGACGCTGATTATGATCCTGGGCGTGCTCGGATTGGCGGGAGGAAGCCTGGCGGCGTGGAACAGCGGAATGCTGGGGGGCAAACGCGAGGAAACGCGGGTCCTCAGCACGGTGGAGGTTACGCGCGGATTACTGGAAGTCAACATCGTTGAGCGGGGAAATCTCGCCAGCGCCAACAACTCGACCCTCTTTTGCATGGTGGAAGGGGAGTCGGGGACCGGGATCCTGAAGATTGTCGATGAGGGTGCCAGGGTCACCGGTGGTCAGGTGCTGGTTGAACTCGACGCCTCCCGGCTGCGGAACGACATGACGACGCAGCAGATCAAGGTGGAAGAGTCAAGCGCGTCGCGAACTCAGGCGGAAGAAGAGCTGAAGATCCAGAAGAGCCAGAACGAAAGCGATATCGCCGACGCTGAACTCAAGCTGGAAATCGCCAAGCTCGACCTCGAGAAATACGAGGACGAGCGCGGCGAATACAAGCAGAAGGAAAACGAGTTCAAAGGGAACGTGCAGATCGCCCAGGAAGATCTGACCCGCGCGGTGGAAAAGCTTCGCTATCAGGAGCGGATGATCGCCAAGGGGTACGCGACGCAGACGGAACTCGACGCCGACCGGATCTCCGAGAAAAAGGCCCGGCTCGCTTTGGCGTCGGCCGAAGAAAAACTGCACGTACTCGACACGTTCGAGAAGAAGCGACAGTTGGCCGAGTTGCGGGCCAATGTGAAAGACTTCGAACGGGAACTGACGCGGGTCAAGCAGAAGGCGGCGAACGCGATGGTGCAAAAGCAGGCCGACTTCAAAGCGAAAGATCTGACCTACACTGTTGAAAAGGAAAAGTACGACAAGCTGCAACGTCAGATCGACGCCTGCATCATTAAGGCACCTCGCGATGGCCTCGTCGTCTATGCCAACACCCGCTCGGGAGGATTCCGAGGTTCGGGCAATGAGCCTTTGATCTATGAAGGTGCCAAGGTCAAGGAACGGCAGGCAATTATCAACCTGCCGGACATCACCAAAATGCAGGTCGACGCCCGCATTCACGAGTCCAAGATCTCCCAGGTACGTGACGGCCTGCCGGTGACGGTGAGGGTCGACGCGAAGCCGGGAACGCAGTTCACCGGCGTGGTCGAAGCGGTTGGAACGGTTCCGATGTCGGCCAACTGGCCGAACATGAACCTCAAAGAGTACCAGTGTACAATCCGGCTGACCGACACGGTCGAACGGGTTTCTGAGTTGAAGCCGGGGTTGACCGCGGAGGTCGAAATCATCGTCGCCCGGCTCGAGGACGTGTTGCAGGCACCCGTCCAATCGTTCATTGAGCGGGGTGGTCGACAGTTTGCATTTGTGCAGACAGCGGATGGCAAGGTCCATCGCCGCGAAGTACGCCTCGGCCGATCGAGCGAGGACAAGAGCGAGATCAAGGAAGGGGCGAAGGATGGCGACCACGAAATTGAGGGATTGAAAGAAGGGGAAAAGATTGTGCAGACTCCCCGGACGTTGATTCCCAAGGAAGTGCAGCAGCTTGAAGAAGAGGTTCCCGCCGTTGCGCCGGGCAATGCCGACGCGACGAAAGCTCCATTGCCACCTATGCCCGCGGTGAAACCGCCGGCGGGTTCGCCTGGTGCGGGTGGTCCTCCGGGTGCGGGCGGTCCTGCAGGTGGTGAAGCGGGTGGCCCTCCTGGCCGCGGGCGACCGGGCGCGGGAGGTCAGCGGGGCGATCCCTCAGCCTTCTTCGCCAATCTCGACAAGAACAGTGACGGCAAACTGACGGAAGATGAGCTTCCCGATCAGATGAAGGGTTTCCTCAAAATGGACACCAATGGCGACAAGGGGGTCGACAAAGAGGAGTTCATGAAAGGAATGGAAGAGCGGATGAAACAAATGCAGAATGGAGGAGGCGCTCCTGGAGCGTGATTCCATGAAGCTCGCCGCTCAGGTCATTGACCTGCAAAAACACTACGACCTGGGACCTGTGGTCGTGAAGGCCCTCCGGGGAGTCAGCATTGACTTCCCCGAAGGGGACTTCGTCGCGATCATGGGATCTTCAGGAAGTGGCAAGAGTACGCTCTTGAACCTGCTCGGGGGCCTCGACCGCCCCACATTGGGAAAGTACATCCTGGGCGGGCTCGATGTCTCGCAGATGAGCGACACGCAGTTGTCGAACGTCCGCAATCAGAGAATCGGGTTCATCTTCCAGTCGTACAATCTCATCACGCAGTACACGGTTCTCGAGAATATCGAGCTGCCGTTGCACTATCGGCCCGGTCACCCCTCCGTCTCGGCCGCCGATCGCAAGAGGTGTGAAGAGATGGCGATTCGCGTCGGTTTGGGACAACGAATGGACCATCGGCCGTTTCAGCTCTCGGGGGGTCAGCAGCAGCGCGTGGCGATCGCCCGCGCGATGATGAACGAACCCGAGATTATCCTGGCGGACGAAGCGACCGGTAACCTCGACTCGGTCACCAGCACTGAAATCATGACGCTGTTGCGGAACCTCAACGACGAGGGACGCACGATCATCATGGTGACGCACGAACCCGACATCGCGATGTGGGCCAAACGGCAGATCGTGATGCGCGACGGCGTGGTGTTCAAAGAGATCAAGAACGAAGTCCGCACCACCGCCCCCACCGCGTTCGCTGAGTCAAGTGACAAAGCGTTTGTCGAACACGAACTGGGGAACAAGCCGGCGGGCGAAGGCAAACATTAGTTTCTCCCACCCTCAGGGGGCCTCTTCCCGTCAAGACGCCCCCTGATGCTCTTTTTTTGATGACTCCGCAAGGAACGACTGACCCATGTTGATGCGCATGATCCGCACGGTGCAGTTGGGGCTGAAGAGCCTTTTGCTGCACAAGCTCCGTTCCGGACTCACGATGCTGGGGATTGTGTTCGGGGTCTTCTCGGTCATCGCCATGCTGGCGATTGGCGAAGGGGCCAGTAACCAGGCCCAAAAGCAAATCGTCGCCCTCGGTGCCACCAACATCATCGTCCGCAGCATCAAGCCGATCGAAGGTTCGACCCAGGACGCCAGCTCCGGCGGCAGCACCCGTTACGGACTGCTCCGTTCCGATCTCCGCCGACTGCAAAACACGATTCCCGAAGTGGTCAGCGCGGTTCCGATTCGCGAACTCCTTCGCGAAGCCCGGCACCTCAAATACACGATGCAGTCGCGTTTGGTCGGCTGCACCCCCGAGTACCAGGATCTCAACCAGTTGAAGATCCACAAGGGACGATTCCTGAGCGATGCCGACCGGCAGACGCGCGCCAACGTCGTGGTGCTGGCTCACGAGGTCGCCAAAAAGCTGTTCCCCGTCGAAGACCCGCTCGACAACCAGACGATTCAGGTCGGCGATGTTTTCTACAGCGTGATCGGTGTCACTGAGCCGCGCACCGCGTCGGCCGCGATCGGTGGCAGCCTGTCGGCTCAGGAGTTCGACAAGGATCTCTATATCCCCATTGAGACCTTCCGCTCCCGCATTGGCGACATTGTCTCCACCCCCAAGCAGGCGGGGATGGATACCGAACATGTGGAACTGAACCAGATCACTCTCGAAGTGCGGGACGTGAAAGACGTCATCCGGACCGCCGAGGTTGTCCGCGGGACGCTCGAAAAGTTCCACCCGGCGAAGGACTTCAACGTGGTGGTTCCGCTGGAGCTGCTCAAACAGGCCGAGCAGCTTCGGCAGATCTTCAATGTGGTTCTCGGCTCGATCGCCGCCATCAGTCTGGTCGTCGGTGGCATCGGGATCATGAACATCATGCTCGCGACGGTGACCGAGCGGACGCGTGAGATCGGTATCCGCCGGGCGCTCGGGGCGAGACGTCGCGATATCATCGAGCAGTTCCTCACCGAAACGGTGGTTCTCTCGGGATCGGGAGGGGTGTTAGGAATCGCGCTGGGACTGGCGACTCCGCTGGCGTTCACCTTGATCCGCGACTTCACGCTGCGGTTCGTGCTGGATGGGGGAGACTTGTCCGATACGTCGAAGATGTTTCAGGAGATGCAGCCGGTCGTGGCGATTTGGAGCCTCCCGCTGGCGTTCGGAATTTCGGTCGGCATCGGCATTCTGTTCGGACTCTACCCCGCGCAGGCCGCCGCCAAGCTCGACCCGATTGAAGCGCTGAGACATGAATAGGAATTGACGGACGTGGAGTGTGCATGATGTCCCCGTACTCGGTCTTCACAAGTTACGCGCGGCGTGATGCCGCGGGAAAGCCGTTCGCAAAATTCGTTGCGGAGTTGAAGGATCGAGTGCAGCGCAAAACCGGGCGTGATCTGGCGTCCGTATGTTTTGTGGATGGGACGGGAATCAAGATTGGAGACGACTGGACGGCGGTTCTGGCCGAAGGGGTTTGTACCGCCGAGGTGATCGTCTGCCTGATGTCGCCGAACTATCTCAACAGCGTGTGGTGCGGACGTGAGCTGTCGGTTTTTCGACAACGAATCCGGGAGATGAAGAGAACGCTGCCGGGGACTACGCGTTTGCCGGCGTTCATTTTTCCAATCCTCTGGGAAGTCATGCCCGGTCGGTCGCTTCCAAAGGTGCTTGCGAGCATTCAGTATTCGGAGGATGCGTTTCCGCCATCGTATTCCGAAAAAGGTCTGCGGCAATTGGCGCAACTGCCGCGGCTGCGAACAGCATTTCTGGAATTCCTGGAAATGCTGTCCGATCGAATTCGAGACTCACTGGAGGATCGGCATCGCCTCGTTCCGCACCCGCGTCATGGAACGGGCTGGCAGCTTCGTGATTGGGAGCGACTGGAAAACGCATTTGTCGACACAAAACGCCCGTACGATGTGGAGGTGCTGTCGCTGGTTCCGGGCGGACTTTCCAAAATTACAGACGCGAGATCGCAAGACTTGAAAGAGGTCGTTGGCCAGGTAGCGGAACTTTTGCGAGTCCCCGCTCGGGTTTCGGAATTGGTTTCCAAGTCGCTTGGAACGGCATTACATAAAAACTTCCAGGACAGACTGACATCATTGGTCGTACTCTCGGCTTCCGACCGGGAATTTCGCAGCAAGTTCGAGTCGCTCAATGCGGTCGGTCCAACCGAGTTTGGACTCATCGTCATTGACCCGTTGAACGACCCCACCGACGGGTCATTCACGTTGTCTCGGCAGGTTTCGAAATTGCCGGCCGGAAGCCTGGCGCGTGCCCTTCAGGAGGGACGCGTGACTTCCTGTGCCGCGGATGAACTGCCACGCGAGCTGGAACGCCTGATGGTACTGGTGCGCAATCGCCAAATGCACAACGACAAACCGGCCGCCGCCGTCGATTTCGACACGACGGCTCGCGCCACTATGGCCGGCGTTCCGACTGAGCAGCGCCCCGAATTGACGGGTCCGGGAGGAATTGCGACGCCATGATCAGCCCTCGCGACGGCGCATCAACGCCCGATGATCGGAACGGCCGGATTGTTACGTTTTACTCTTACAAGGGGGGAACCGGCCGCACGATGGCGCTCGCCAATCTCGCGTGGCTCCTGGCCTCCACCGGGAAACAGGTGCTGGTCATCGACTGGGATCTGGAAGCACCCGGACTGCATCGCTATTTTCGGCCGTTTCTCGACGACCCCGAACTCGGCGAGACGCGCGGTTTGATTGACTTTTTTCAGGAGTTCAGTGAAGGATCGCGCGTCGAGCAGAATCGGCGACTCCGCGAATCGGCAGATGCTGGAGAACACTGGTTCGACGAATACGCCGATCTGTCGCGGTTCGCTGTGCCTGTCGATTTTGAGTTTGCCCGCGGTGGGTCGATCGACTTGGTCGCCGCTGGCCGGCAAGGCCCTTCGTACGGAATTCTTGTGAACTCGATGAACTGGAACGAGTTCTACGAGCGGCTCGGGGGAGGCGTGTTTATGGAACACGTCAAACAGAGACTGCGGAGGGACTACGATTTTATTCTGATTGACAGTCGAACCGGTCTCAGCGACACCGCGGGCATCTGCACGATCCAGATGCCCGATGATCTGGTGGTCTGTATGACGCTCAACCGGCAGAGTATTGAGGGGGCCGCCGCGGTGACCGCGTCGGCCGACAAGGCCCGACGCAAGCCGACAGGTGAACCGGGATTGCGGATCTGGCCGGTGGCGATGCGGGTGGAACTCGCCGAGAAGGACCGACTTGAAGCGGCGCGGCGCTTGTTTCGGGAACGGCTGAGTCCGTACGTCTGGCAGCTCACCCGAAATGAACGGGCCGAGTATTGGCGCGATATGGAGGTGCTGTATTTTCCGTACTACGCGTACGAGGAGATTCTGGCACCGATCGCGGAGTCGTGGAGAAGTTCCAACACACTTCTGGCGGCGATGCAGAAGGTCGGGACCAGAATTCTCGGGCTATTCCTGACGGAAGCTGGCAAACTCGACGATCGTCGCCGGGCTGAACTCGTCGATCGATTCGCCTCGTCGACGGATTCCGTTGCCGTCACTCCACCGTCCGGTGGGATTGCGATCTATTTGAGTTTCAGTCCAATGGATTTTCGCTATGGCGGGGCGAGTTCGCTGTTGGTGTTGGAGCACGAAATCACCCAACGTATTCCAGGTGCCAGGATAATCAATCCACCGGACGACTATCCCTTGGGAGCCGACAGCCGCTCCGTGGCGTCGGTCGGAATTCGTGAAGCGGACGTCGTGCTGGCGTTTGTCAGTCGGGATGCCCTGCAAAGGGAAGGGTGCCAATTCGAGTGGCGACTTGCGGGGGACAGTGGGAAGGTCGTGATTCCCGTGTTTCTTGATCCGGAACGCACGCTCAGATCGCGGTTGCCACTGTCGCTCGTAAGCGTTATGGGACTCGAATTGCCCGAACAGGTTTACTGGAACTCGACGACTCTGGAACCGCTACTCACGGGCCTCAAGAATCTCGCCGAGCGGCGCGATGCGTCCCCGAATTACGGGGCTGTCGAACCGGACGATCCCCAGAAAGGGCGCTGGGGCGGTCAGCCGATGGTGAAGGGTTATCGGCTCGCTGCCAGGGTTCAGGAACTCGATGCCAAATGGTTTGAAATCAAACTGACGGTCTCTGCTCCACCAGGAAGCCTGCTGGACGGTCCCGTGGAATTTCACCTGCCCCCCTGGTGTGGTGAATCCATTCGAAAGGTGGTGGTAGCTCGGGATCCCTCCGTGTCAATCAAGGTTCGTTCTTGGCGTGCCTACACCGTGGGGGTTCGACTCAACGAAGGGGAAACCTGCCTGGAGCTGGATTTGGCGACCGACATTTCCATGACAAAGTACCACAAATTCATCGCGAGCTGATTGACGGGGTGCGGCCGGTTGTCCACCGAAACCCCGACCCAAACTTCAATGACCCATTCCGTTCATACGCACGAGATTCCGCGTGACCAACCGAATCGAACACAACGGCAGTTATCGCCTGAAAACGCAACGGCGCTCGGCTTCAAATCAAAAACCTGGGAGTGAGGTGAACAATGATGCGCACACTGTTCGTCGTGGCCGCGATGTCCGGTCTGGTGTTGGGATTCGCTGACCGTTCCCTGGCGGAGTCGGGCCGGAAACCGAACATCGTGTTCGTGATCACCGATGATCAGGGATACGGCGACATCTCGGCGCATGGCAATCCGGTTCTCAAGACTCCCCATCTTGACCGCCTGCATCGCGAGGGAGTCCGGTTCACCGATTTCCACGTGAGCCCCACCTGTTCCCCGACCCGGTCGGCACTGATGACCGGCCGCCACGAATTCAAGAATGGGGTCACCCACACCATTCTCGAACGGGAACGGCTCACCCCTCACGCGACCACAATCGCCCAGGTGTTACAGTCAGCCGGTTATCGAACCGGTATTTTCGGCAAGTGGCACCTTGGGGATGAACCCGATCGCTGGCCCGACAAACGGGGTTTCCACGAGATGTTCATTCATGGCTGTGGTGGTATCGGGCAGTCGTACCCCGGCAGTTGTGGCGACGTGCCGGGCAACTCGTACTTCGACCCGACCATTCTGCACAACGGAACATTCGAAAAGACCCGGGGCTATTGCACCGATGTCTTTTTCTCGCAGGCGACGCGCTGGATCGAAACGGTCAAGGAGGCCGACCAGCCGTTCTTCTGCTATATCGCCACGAACGCCCCGCACGGTCCGCTGCACGTGCGGCGGGAAGACGAAGCGCGGTATGCCGACAAGGTCGCACAGCCGAGCGTCGCCAAGTTCTTTGGCATGATCGCGAACATCGACGACAACGTCGGCAAGCTGCTCGACAAACTCGATCACTGGGGACTCGAGAAAGAGACGCTGGTGATCTTTATGAACGACAACGGCGGCACCGAGGGGGTGAAAGTCTATAACGCCGGCATGCGGGGGCAAAAGGTGACTCCCTGGCTCGGAGGGACCCGGGCGTCGTCGTTCTGGAGATGGCCGGGGACGCTGTCTCCCGCGGATTGTGGTCGACTGGCCGCGCACGTTGACATCTTCCCAACGCTGGCCGAGATCGCCGGCGTCAAGCTCACGGGCGAAGTGGCGAAACAGGTCGAAGGACGCAGCTTGTGGCCGCTCTTGAAAAATCCCAACGCCGAATGGGCCGACCGGACGTTGTTCACGCACGTTGGCCGCTGGCCCAAGGGGGCTCCGGTCGACGATCACAAGTACGCCGGCTGCAGCGTGCGGACAACCCGCTGGCATCTGGTGTCACCCGAGGGGGGGATTCAGTCGCGGTGGCAGTTGTTCGATGTTCAGGCCGACCCGGGGGAGACGACCAATATCGCCGACGGTCACCAGGATGTCTTGCGGAAACTCGATCAGGAGTACGACGGCTGGTGGAGTTCGCTCCCCCCGTACCTGGTGAACGAAGATGTGGTCCCGCCGGGGGTGAATCCTTACAAGACGCTCTATGAACTCCAGGTGGGGAAGACCAAACCGTGACTTAGGTCGCCGGCCTCTCCTGTCGTGCGGCAACCGGTGAATTCAGCACGGGAGTTGTGAACAGAGCGAAGTGCCCAGAAACTCCCACGTTTCCTGAGCGGTCCAACGGTGGAACTGGTCGTCCTCCCAGGCCAGGAGTGACACCCATCCTTTGGAGACCAGGTTTCGCACCACGGCATGTTTCTCGATAATCCGCAGAATCGAGGTGCGTGGAGCGTCAACGACGACCAGCAGGCGGAGCGGTTCATGTTGCAGTTTTTCGCCATCATGGACCGACTGCCACGGAAGTCCGGTCATCAGGTCGCCGCCGTTCCCCTGGAGCACTCCAAACTGGCCAACCACGTTGTGGAGCAGTTTGTTTCCGCTGCCGAACGCGACGGGATCGACCGCCGAGGCGTAGTACTGCAGATTGATCCAGTTGGCGACGACCATGGGCGCGGTCAGGATCAGTTCCAGCACCTTGAGGTCCGGGTCGAGCCGGTGGTCGTAACTGTGAAGGAACGAGCGGCCACCCAGATTCAGCGCGTGTGTTCGCGATCGGGGAGCGACGATGAACGCGGCATTGCCAGCGAGTCCCCATTCCGGCCGGACCTCGGCCCAGTCATGACCCCGGTCGAGGATCTCCTCGGGACTTCCCGCGGACAACCGGGGGGCTCGTTCCTTTCGGGAGAGTCGTCCCGCTTCGTGCAGCCAGTGTTTGATTTGGTCCAGATCGCCGAAATGCGACGCGGGGACGAGGTGTCGATCACACAAATCGATCTCGTCGGTTGTCGTGTTGTGAAGCGCGGCGACGAACCAGGTGTCGGCAGAAACGTCGATTCCCCGGGCAGCCAGTCCGATTCTCACGTCCGGATCATTCAGCAGCGCCGCGGCGACGCGCGCGTTTGGCTCGCCCGAGTGTCCCCCGCAGGCACCGCAATCCAGGCTGGCCCGGTACGGGTTGTTGGTAACTTCCGCCGCATGCCCGCAGAAGGCGACGATCCGCGCGAATCCACGTGTGAGACCGAGGTTGCGCAACAGTCCCTCGGCGAGTTCCAGTCGGCGAACAGCGTTCAGTCCCCGGTTTTTCGGCGAGTGGATGTCAGGTCCCACACAGTGTGCCTGCGATTTGGTCAGGCCGTCGGTGTTCGCGGTCAGGGACGATCGGGTCCATCGCAAGGAGTCGGAGAGCAGTTTGCCGGCGTAGGACAATCCCAGCGATTCGACAAACGAAAAACACGTGGTCGCGGAGTTTTGAAAAGATTTCCATAACGCCCGCGACCACCCGAGACTGTTCCGCTTGCGGAGGATCTGGTTTTCGTCCTGGGGGGTGCTTCCGCGCACTCGTTCATGAATCTGAAAACCCGGCTGCAACAGAACAGGACATTGTGCGGATCCCTGTTCGAAACCGAGGGGTACGTACTCCAGAGGCATCCCGAAGAAGCCCGCGAAACCAAACGTCTCAATGACATCGTTGACCGATTCCAAATGACGCCGCATCACTTCGGACCGGACGTCGATGCAGGAGACCATCTGCAGAGATTTGCGTGAAGTGGGCCACCGCGTCGCGGAGTGAGAAGCGAGTTTCGCGATCAGCTCCCGACGGTAGACCTGTTCCGCCGCCACCTGAAGCGTGTGGCGGCCCAGCACATCCGGCGCTGGAGTGTGTGGCGTGTCCAGGGGCCACAGGGGGAGTGGTCGGGGCAGACTGGAGGTTTGCGCCAGAGCCACATCGTATGCCAATCGGATCGTCAACAACCCGACCAGGTCGTCACATTCGCCACCGGCCGATTCCGCTTCGCGCACCCGGTACCGCAAATACGAAGCCCACCCGGCGACGGAAAAGACTTCACACAGCAGGAACAGCCCCCAGTGCGAGAGGGGGACACCCAGAGTAACGAGCAGCTCGGGGAGCGCCTGGTGCGGATCCGCGGGGAGCGTTTTGACGAACTCCCGGAAGCCCACCAGGCCGAGCTGGTCCATCCGCCAACTGAGTTGCGTTGCCTCACGCCAGGCGGTGTACAAAGGGACGTCGTTCCAGGGACTGACCCAGACGGCCTGCCCTTCGTCGAAATGCGACGCGCAGTGTCGGGTGATGTCGTTGATGATGTGGCTCGACCAGGTTGTTCCCCGGAGCTGGTCCACCACTTCCGCCACTGTATGAAACCGTGAGTTGTCTTTCCGTTCCGACTGGCTGCCATTGTTCCACCAGTTCGTGAATTTCGCGAGGTCGAATTCGCCGTACCATTCCGGATGATCGGTCTGGCACTGCGCGTGGGCTGTCTGGAGATCCGCCAGGGAGAGCCTGCCCGATTCGAACAGGTTTCGAAAATAGTCGCGGGACATCAACAGGTCGCAGTTTCGCACGTGGCTGAGCAATTGAGTGCCACCCAGAAACGACTTGTCGGCCAGTCCGAGACAGGGATTCACAGCGACATAGTCCCCCAGCGGCCAGAGTGGCGGAACGATCGCGTGGAGATCTTTCAGGGCCTGATTCAGCGCCAAAGAGGTCGCGTCTGTCGGTGGCCTGGAGTTGATCAGGCTGGAGGATCCCGTTGTTGTGGACATTCGAATCGCCGAATTTTGGGTTGTGAGAGAGTGCGCAGTGGTTTGAAGCCGTGACCGGTGATCAGGGAACCGGTGCCGACTGTCCATAGACCCAGGCGGTCAGCCGTCGCGCCGGGATGTCGATGTAGAAGCCATTCAACGCGTGAACATACAAAGCCCGCATCCAGGGGAGATGGGCCAGCGGCCCCGCGAGCGCCTGGAGCGCGAAGATTCCGATCAGTCCGTGAACCGCCAGCAGTAGAACCGCCGTGTCCCATGGCGACGGTGTCAACGTGTGATGCGAGATGGAGCTGACGACCACGCGATCCATGGCGAGAAAGGCGACGGAATAGGCGACCGTGACGAGACACGCGGTCGCGATACCTCGGACCGCCAATCCGAGGATCCTGGTGGCGAAGGCATTCCACAGGAACTGGGTGAGAGCCAGAATCAAGACCAGTCCGAGTACGACGCCACCTGGTTTGTTCAGGAGATCGATGCCGACCGCGTGGAAGATTCCCGGGACGATCACGCACGCGATGGCCACCGCGCCGGCAAGGTGTACCAGGCTGCGGTCGGTCGCAGGGGGATTGATCTGGACAGACGCGTTACTTTGGGCGACGTCCAGGACACTTCCACAGCGAAGAAAAGCGTGCGCCTTGTAAACGGAGTGAGCCACGATGTGTAGCAGGGCGGCGGAGAACGCGCCGAGCCCACATTGGAGCATCATGAACCCCATTTGCGCGATGGTGGAGTAAGCGAGCGATCGTTTGATGCTGGACTGTGTCAGCATGACGACGCTTCCCAGAACGGCTGTCGCTCCGCCGATCAGCGCGAGCAGATCGAGCGCGATGGGGGACAGCGACACGAGCGGACTGAGTCGAATGATCAGGAATCCCCCCGCGTTGATCACCCCCGCGTGCATCAGGGCCGAGACGGGAGTGGGAGTCTCCATCGTGTCCGGAAGCCAGCTATGGAACGGGAATTGCGCGGACTTGGTCATCGCACCCAGAACGAACAGTGTCCCGATGAGCGTGGTGGAGAGATTTCCCGGGTCGGTCTCATCGTGAATCCGGTCGGCGGCGGTGAACATCTCGGTGTATTCGGTTGTGCCGAAGTTGAGGTAGGCGAGCGCGACCGCCGCCACCAGGAACACGTCACCGAGCCGGCTGATCAGGAATTTTTTGCGGGCCGCCCAGACCGCCCAAGTCCGCTCGGGATAGTGGATGAGGAGCTGATGCAGGCCGAGGCTGGTCAGCATCCACGCTCCGGTGAACATCACCAGATTGCGGGACAACACCATCAGCAAGGTCGCGCCCAGCGTGACGGAGATCCAGCGGAAGAATTTCCCCTGGTGGACATCGCCGCGCAGGGAGCGGGACGAAAAGCGGATGATGACCAGCGCGATGAAGCTGATAAGCGTCAGCATCACCACTGCGACGCCGTCGACATGGAGCCCGAACGTGACGGGGAGGGGGGAGGTCCAGCGGAGGAACACCGCGTCGAGCGGACCGGTGGTCAGGATCCGAATCGCGGCCACGACCGACAGGAAGAGCGATGATCCGGCGAGAATCGCCGCCAGGAAACCGAGCGGGCGGGGGGACCGGTCCGCCACGCGACTCGGGATCAGTCCCACAACGAGGAAACTGACGGGCGCGACGCAGAGCGCCGCGGGAAGCCAATTCATGAAGATCTCCGGGTGGGCGGGATGACAACTGGCGATTCGTGTGTGGCGAATCCGGTGTGGCGAATTGTAATACGCGACACAAAGTTCGTCAATTGCGTGTCGCCAGTTCTCGGAGGATTCCCTCCAGAAACTCGAGCGACAAGGACAAATTAGTCGCGTAATGCAATTCGCCATTTCCTTATCGCGTGTCAGGGGATAGACTGGAGGCACGCCGCGCCACGGGTCGTCCCTTTTCACCAGCCGCCAGAATCCCCCGATGAAGCCCCGCCCCGTCCCTCCCCGCAAAGCCTCCGGGAAACGTCCCCGTCCGGTCGCTCCCGACTCAGCATCCCGTTCCAAGCCTCGCTCCCAGCCCGTCGCGCCTGCCGTCCCGTCGCCCAAAGAGGCGGCCGCCTCAACCTGGACGTTCCTGACGAATCACTCCCACGTCCTGGTGCTGCTGTCACGATCCCCGTCCCTGGTTCTCCGGGAAGTCGCCTTGCGGGTGGGAATCACCGAACGCGCTGTGCAGCGGATTATCGCCGACCTCGAAGCGGGAGGAGTGATCGAACGCGAAAAGGTCGGCCGCCAGAATCACTATCAGGTCCGGACCGATCAGCCGCTGCGGCACCGTCTCGAATCCCACCGCACCATCGGCGATATTCTGGACCTCTTTCGCGATACACCTGAAACCGCCTGAACAAACCGTTCCGCAGTTCCTCCCCCACACGTTTTTCTTTCAGGTCTTCCCTCAGCGGGCTTGCCTCTTCGCCGACCCCGCCCCGTCACCGATTCAACCCAGTCATCGGTGTTTCGCCAGCAGTTCGCGAAACTCGGGCCATGACCGCGTGTTCGCGACGTCTTTGGCCTCGAGACCCGCCCGGCGGGCCTGAAAGACGCCATATCGCATCACATCGAACCCGTTCACGTTGTGCGAATCGGTGTTGATCACGATTGGAATCCCCAGATCCCGCGCCTGGGCCGCCCCCACATCGTCAATGTCGAGTCGCGACGGGTGAGCGTTGATCTCGATCCACTTCCCATGGTCGGCCGCCCCCCGTAAGACTTCGTCGACGTTCATGTCGGCCGGGGGCCGCTTCCCCACAATCCGCCCGGTCAGATGGCCGATCACATGCACGTGCGGGTTGCGGATCGCGGCCAGCAGCCGCTTCATAATCTGCTCACGCGGTTGTTTGAGGCCATAGTGCAGAACGGCGATTACCCAGTCCGCCTCGGCCAGCACGTCGTCCGGCAAATCGAGCGTGGCATCTTCCAGAATGTCGCATTCGATCCCTTTGAGAACCTCGATTCCGGAAACTTCGCCCCGCACCCGCTCAATCTCCTTCCAATGCGCCCGCAGCCGCGTCGCGTCGAGACCGTTCGCCATCGACACCCGCTGCGAGTGGTCGGTGATCGCGATGTACTCCAGACCGCGGGCCTTCGCTGCGTCGATCATCTCGCGAATCGTGCCGGCACCATCCGTGGCGGTGGTGTGCATGTGGAGATCGCCGCGCATGTCTCCCAGCTCAATCAGCTTGGGCAACCTCCCCTTTTCCGCCCGGTCGAATTCGGTTCGTCCCTCGCGCAATTCCGGGGAAATCCACGGCAGATCGACGGCGGCGTAGACCTCTTCTTCGGTTCGCCCCGCGACCGCCGACTCGCCCCGAAAGACGCCGTACTCGTTGATCTTCAGCCCCCGCTCGATCGCCTTGCGACGGACGACGATGTTGTGATCTTTTGAACCGGTGAAATACTGCATCGCCGCCCCGTACGACTCTTCGGGCACGACCCGCAGATCCATTTCCAGTCCGATCTTCAACCTCACCCGCTGTTTGGTTTCACCCCGCGAGAGAACCTGGGCGACTTGAGGATGGCTGCCAAGCGCGTCCATGGCCGCCGACGAGTCGGACGCGATCACCAGCACGTCGAGGTCACCGACCGTCTCCTTGCGCCGGCGAAAACTGCCCGCCGCCTCGGCGCGGGTGACACCGGGAACGCGTTTCAGGTCGGCGACCAGTTCATCGGCGAGTGGCTCGACCTCGGCGAAGTACAGTCGTTGCCCCGCCTGTTCAATGTGGGCCAATCCCTCAAGAATCCCCTGTGCGGTCTTCGCGCCAAACCCTTTCAGCTTCGCCACCGCGCCCGACTCACACGCTTCTTTCAGCATGTCGAGCGAGGTGATTTGTAACTCCTTGAACAGCGCGGCGGCCTTTTTTGGACCCAGTCCCGAGATCCGCAACATGGCGACCACGCCTGGGGGAACCTGTTGCCGAAGTTCCTCCAATTGCGGCAATGTTCCGGTTTCCACGATCGACTTGATCTTCGCCGCAAGGTCGGCCCCAATCCCGGGAAGGTCGTCGAGTGAGCGTTTCGCGTCCTGCAGGATCGCGGCGACCGGTTCCGCGAGATCGCCGATTGTCCGGGCGGCGTTACGGTAGGCCCGCACGCGGAATGGATTCGCCCCCTGAATCTCCAGCAGATCACCCAGCTCTTCAAAGATCTTCGTGATTTCCAGGTTCTGCATGAGAACAGTCTCCAAGGAGCGACCGACAGGGAATCCGCGGGGCGAAAATGAAACACGGGCGGCGACCTGAGAAGTCACCACCCGTGCTTGTCTATCGGAATCCGGTGCCGGTGGCAAACGAAGCGTTTGGCCGGGGACGCGGGGTTCCTGATCTCACGCTGTCGGCGTTACTTGCTCCGCGCGACCGTGGCAGCCTGCTCGGCTTGATTCCAGGGGGTTTTCGGATACTCCGCGACCCGCACGAGGTGGCCGCTACGAGCTGGCTTCTTCAGCGAGACCCGTTCTCGGACGGGGGCTTCGCGAGTCGCCACGACATGATCGAACCGCGACGCCTGGGGGAGCGACAGTCCGCCACTCTTGTTGTCTTTTGTATCTTCTTTTGTCTCGTCCGAGGCGTCGTCAATTTCGGCGGGAGCTGGGGCGGAACTTTTCGACTTGGTCTTGGAGCGGGGTTCGATCTTCACCCGTTCGCCATCCGCGTCGGTCGCGCCTGGGGCGGGAGCCGGGGACTCGGGTTTCATTGTGGTCCGCTCGGTCTCTTCGCCTTCGTCTTTAATTCCGCCGCGAGAACCCGCCGCGCCATCGGCCGGGGGCGTCGCGGTTCCATCAGCGGCACCGGCGGCAGCTCCCGCGCCAGTGGCGCCAGCACCAGCACCAGCACCTGCACTCCCGCGAATCCGATCGTCAGCCGTCCCGGCACTCGAACCGCCGAGTGGAGCCTCTTCTTCGTCGTAGGTCTTCTTCTTCCAGCGGTCCTTCGGATCCGCAGGGGTCACGCCCCCATTGGACGGATTCGCCGGCGTCACGGCCGCCGCCGGACTTGCCTGACAGTCTCCGGAGCTGGAACCATACACAGCGTCGCCGCAGGTTCCACAGCCCGACGTCGCGACCTGACCACATGAGCCACAGTCGGAATTGACATAAACCGGCGCACCGTAGAACATGCGTTGGCCGTAGCCGACGCGGGCGGGCGTCCACATGCGTCCCGCCGCATAGGGCTGGCAGCCGCCATTGCAGCAGCCAAACCAGCAGCCGAAGGCGTCGTGAGGGGCCTGCGCGACGCCGAGGGTGGCCAGCGCGCAGAGGGCCGGGAACAGCAGCTTCATCACAGGCAGGCGCATCGCGACACGCTCTCGACAAAAAGTAGAGATTGGAGAGTCCATGGGATTTGTTGTAAATCTACGTTCCGGGCGGTGTCAACCTGCTGCCCGAAATTCACTGTGAAACTTCGCTTCGAAAACCGATACCGATCGATTCCGACGTCCACAAGTCGACCGTAGGTGTTGGCTGGGGTGTTTGTGACACCGTTCCCGCAGTCGTACTTTCGGAGAAATCCCTCGGACCGATGCAACCGTCCTCTTCGCCGCCAGTTGCGATATTGCGTGAATTCTTCCCCTCTCCCACTGTCTTGGGGGGAGAGAATTGGCGAGTCGCCCCCCCGATGGATCCCGGGTTCAGCGGGGCGGCGGTCTGGCGGGTGACTACGTCCCAGACTGACTGGTGCCTGAAGGGGATTCCAAGAGCGGATCTGAATTTTGACCGGCAACGGGGCTTGCACCGCTTGCTGCGGCATCTTCGCGAACAGGGACTCCATCAAGTCGCGGTTCCGGTCACGGGACAGGGGGGGACATCCCTGGTGGAACTGGGGGAAACGGTCTGGCAATGCGAACCGTGGTTGCCGGGAGAGGCACTCGGAGAGGAACCGCCCGGCCCTCTGCAAGTCGCGGCGGCACTCAAAAGTCTTGCGGTCTGGCATGAGTCGGCTCGCGGGTTTCAACCGACCGATTGCGAACGGACCTGGTTCGAGACGTCGGCAGACACCAAGGCCCCGGGGCTGACCGAGAGGCTGGAGGTTGCCACACGCTGGACCGACCCGTTTCGGGAGGGGATCGAATGGAGAGCCGGCCGGACGTTGCCCGCCGAGCTCGCGCCCCCGGCGGCGGTGATTTTGAAAGCCGCCCGTGACGTGCTGCGAACGGTCATTCAGGAACTCGAGTCCACCCGCACACTGCGGACGCTGGTGCAACCGTGTCTGCGGGACATCTGGCGGCCGCACGTGCTGTTTCGCGGGGCGGAGGTCACTGGGCTGATCGATCCCCAGGCATGCCGGCGGGACTGCGTGGCGACCGACATTTCGCGATTGCTGGGGAGTCTGTGCGGAAACGATTGGGATCTGTGGGAGATTGGTTTGCAATCGTACGAAGCGATCCGACCATTGACTGTCGTCGAACGCCTGCTGGTGCGAACCTACGACCGCAGTGGGTGTCTGCTGTCGGGGTTGTGGTGGGTGGAGAGGTTTGTGGAATCGGGACCG
This sequence comes from Planctomicrobium piriforme, assembly GCA_945860955.1. GTDB lineage: Bacteria > Planctomycetota > Planctomycetia > Planctomycetales > Planctomycetaceae > UBA10511. The sequence continues at coordinate 67,197 of CAMATH010000012.1, read as the reverse complement.
GATTTGTCTCCGTCGGTGAGACAGCGGGGCGAACAACGGTTGCGGCACTTCGCCGACCGGTTGCGCGGTGGGTTGCGATAAGGAGCCGTCCACGACAATGTCGTGGTCTACGATCCTCACGTGGCAGGTGAGTTTGGGGGAGGGTAGCGTGGATTTTAATCTACGTTACCGCCCCGTGCAGCATGGTCCTGTTCACCACTCGTCGTGCGCCGCGATCAAGAACGGAGCGTACACGCGGAATAACGACAACCACTTCCTGACGGGCGCGGCTCTGAACAGCGCGACAATCTCTCCGCTCAGATCCCACGATCTGAGCGGAGAGTTCAATCCAGTGACCTTACGCGGTGAACAGAGCGTTCAGAGCGTTGAAGTCGAAGTTCTCCCAGACGAGGCCGTTCGTCCAGTAGACCTTGTTGCCGCGTCGCTGACCGATGATGTTTCGGAACACACCGGACGTTCCGAACAGGGTGTTCGGCCCGTTGAGGCGAACCGTCGACTGGGTGTTGTTCACGTCGGTCAGGGTCATCGTCGTCCCGGTGGCGGTGATGGTCACAGTTTTTGAGGTCGGCTGACCGGACTGGGTTCCCTTGATCGACAACGCGGTGTTCCAGACTTCGCCACCCGCCCAGGTGATCTTGCCGGAACTGACCGTTCCCGTCCGGTTCCGACCGACATCAAGCACCGTCGTGGGGGTTGTCCAGCGACCGCTGGTGGTGTTCCCCAACTGGTCGACGAACCCGAGGGTTGTCGTCCCGTTCTGGACCACACCGACGGTCTTGCCATCGATCGAACTGGTGTAGATCGGCGACAGGTCGAGCTTTGACCAGACTTCTCCATTGTTGAAGTTGATCTTGCCGTCGCCAAACGTCGCCTGGCCAGCCGGGTAGTTCGACGCGATCAGCGACGTGGCCGACAGGATCGCACCGGTCGAAGACTGGTTGCGATCGTTGAGGAACGTGAGCTGCACGTCGTTGCTTTGAACGATCGACGCGAGCTTGCCGTTGACCGCCCACGATCCACCGAGCGAAATCCGCAGCCAGATCACTCCGTTCGAGAAGACCAGCCGACCCTGGTCGGCGGTGGTGATGTCGACCGTGGCGGTCAGGCCGTAGGCGACCGCGGTCACCTTGTCGCGGGCGAAATACTTGCCGGTCGAACCGACACCGTTTTCGTTCACGAACGTCAGGTTCGCGCCACTCTGTTGAATTCGGGCCAGCTTGCCGTTGATCGTCCAGATCCCCGACAGGCTGAATTCCGAACCCCACGGCCGAACGTTGATCTTGACCTGGACGGCGGGGTCAGCCGACGCGAGCAGTCCGTCAAAAGCCTTCACGGTGAAGGCGTTGATCGCACTGCCGGTGACGCCAGCGGCCGGGGTCCAGGTGAGGGTGTCACCTGTCGAGACCAGCGTTCCCACGACCGCGGTCGTGGTGACTCCGTTCTTCGTGATCGTCAGAGTTCCGGTGGCCGGCACCGACTCGATTCGGAACGACAGGGCGTCGTTGTTGACATCAGCGGCGTTCGAATTCGCCAGCAGCGTGGCGTAGGTGATGTCGAACGGCGTCTGTTCGTCGGCGAGCGAGAGGGTGTTCAGCGTGGTGAGCGTCGGGGCGACATTCACCAGGTTCACTTTCACCTGCACCGGATCGAGTGAGACCAGCGTGTTGTTGAGATCCACCGCTTCGACATCAAACGCGTCTTGTTCACCTGTCGAGGAGAGGAGCGACCACGTCAGCACGTCTCCCGGCCGAACCAGAGTTCCGACCGTGGCGGCGGCACCATTGATCAGCAGCGTTCCCTGATCGATGTTGGTGATCCGGAAGGCGACGGTATTGCCGGGCTGGAAGGTCAGGTCGGAGTTGGCGACCAGGTTCTGGTAGGTGATCGTGCTGGCGACAAACCGCGGCCGGACGAACGTGGTGATCGTCGTCAGGTTCGGAGCGACTTCGTTCAACACTCTCACCGTCACCTGAACGGCGGGCAACGCCGAGAGGTCGTTCGGAGCGGTGTTCGCGCCGTCGTAACCCAGCACGCTGAAGGCCGGGACGGCATCTCCGAAGACACCTGTCGGGGGAGTCCAGATCAACACGTCACCGACACTGACGATCGTCGAACCCGCTCCCGTTCCAATCACCACCGGGGTGGTGACGGTCGGCGTGGCGGCTTTGCGGATTTCCAACTTGGCACCCGTGGGAATCGCCGTCACGCGGAATTCCTTGGTGTGACCGGGAACAACCTGAATTCCCGCCGAGTCGTAACCGTCGACGTTTTGCAGATCCGACGCGGCCAGAAGCGTGGCGTAGGTGATCTTGAACCGCGAGTTTTTGCCACCCAGGGTCAACGTGTCGACCTTGGTCAGAATCGGCGCGTCCTGGGCCGGATTGACATTGATCAACACCGGAATTTCAGGGGACGAATCGTTGGTTCCGTCGAAAGCGACGACCGAGAAGGCTGCCAGTGGGTTGTTGAGGTTGAGCTGGTTGTTCTGGTTGAGGGGCGGGGTCCAGATCAGGCGGTCGTTGGGTCCCAGCACGCTCGTTCCCAGGGCGACCGCGACCGGGGCGGCCCCGTTGAACGAGATCCTGAGTGTCCCCCCCTGAATCGACGTGACGTGGAACCGGATCTGGTCGTTGTTCGCGTCAGTCGCGTTCGACGCACCCAACAGAGTCGCGTAGGTGATCGTGAAGGGCAGATCCTCGGTCGCGTTCCCGAGCAGGTTGGTGTCGACCGCCGTCATGGTGGGGGGGACGTCGACCAAGTCAACGTTGACCGCAACCGCCGGAGACGACAGCGACAGGGCCGGGGCGATCACCGCGTTCTGCGGGTCGTAACCGACCACGGTGAACGCCGTGGTGATGCCAGTCGTGTTGGCGGGTGGGGTCCAGGTGAGTGTGTCCCCCGCTTCGAACAACGTCACGCCGGGGACGACCGGAATCGCGTTGACCTGACCCGACTTGCGAATCACCAGCGTTCCCGCCGAGATCGTTTCAATTCGGAACGCTTTCGTCAGATCGTGCGCGGTGACCACTTTCAGGTCCGAGGCCGCGACCAATTGGGCGAAGGTGATGACCTGGTTGATGTTCTTCAGGCCCGCCAACGGCGTGATCTGCGTCAGCACGGGAGCGGCGTTCCCGATGATCGTGAAGACCGTCGTGCCGTTGGACTGGTTGGGTTGCAGAGTGTTCCCCGCCAGATCGGCCACAGCGTTGGCCGGGATCGTGATGGTGTAACTGTTCTGGGGCGGGAAGACCGAGATCGACTGGAAGAAGACCTGTCGGGTGTTCTGGTTGTAGACGAACTGGTAGTCGACGCCGTCGACCAGCACGATCCCGTCTTGCGCGAAGATGAAGTTGGACGAAATCACCGTGGCGTTGTCGATCCCAACCCCCAGATCGGTCAGTTGCAGCACAATCTGCGTGAGATCGGTGGGAGCGGTGATGAACACGGTGTCGAGCGTCGAGTCGCCATCCACACCAACGCCGTTATCGAGCGGCGTGGTGAGCCGGGCTTTCGGCTTCGAAAAGTCGGCCCGTTCAATCGCGCCGCGATCGATGAAGATGTTGGCACCGAGACCGATCGCATTCGGGACGGCGGGATCGTCGAGCCGCAACTGGCCGAAGCGGTCGTTGGCGGGAGCGATGATTGGCGACACCGGAATGTCGAGCGGCGACTTGACCGAACTGATCCCCGCCCGTTCCGACAACGAGTTGCGGGAACTGTCGATCGCCTGGCTCCCGGGGGCCAGGTAGAAGTTGCCCGTGAGCGGATTGACGAACAGCGGATCGGTCAACAGAGTGAGGTTGATCGTGTTGGTGGCGCTGACGCCGCCGGAGAGATTCGCGATGTTCTGTTTGAACACCGAGGCGTCGACCACCGTGGTGCCGATCGAACTGGCGTCCACCGCCACACCGGTGCGGGTGTTGGCGATGATGTTGTTCATGACGGTCGGGCCGGCACCGTTCGAGACAGAGATACCGACACCGACCGGAACCACATCGCCAAAGATCGTGTTGTTGACGATCCGACCGAACGACACCACGCCCGTGGGATTGGCAGCGCCGGTCCCCACAAAGTTGATTCCACCCTGGCCAAAGTTGTAGACCAGGTTGTTCGAGATATTGATCCCGGGGACCAGCCGCTGGCTGTTGAGTGTCGGGGTATTGATCGCGGAACCGGGACGGGGGAGCCCGGTGACCGGGTCCCGCAGCGTATTGTTCGAGACGATCCCGAACTGAGAGACATTCGAGATCGCGTTGCCGTAGATCTGAATCTGACCCTGGTCGCGAACCGTATTGGTGTCCCCCATCCGGTTGTATTGAGTTCCGTTTTCCACAGGGGAATCTTGAACCGAGAGCGCGGTCAGGCCGGTGGCGAATCCACGGGCGGTGGCTCCAACCTGCACCGACTGAGTGCCGTCCTCTCCGCCGTCGGCGGTCGCCGTCACGGTGAACGTGGCTGACGATTGCCCCGCGAGGATCGTGACCGTGGTCGGCACTGTCGCTTCCGAGGAATCGGTGGTGAACAGTGTCACAACCAGCGCCTGGGTGGTGAGGCTGTTGCGGGTGACTGTTCCGGTGACGGTACCCCCCTCGGCCACGGACGACGCGTTGAGCGTGACGCTCAAGGCGCGAACATCCGCGTCGGTGATGTCAACAAAGTCGGCGACAGTGTCGAAGTTGGAATTCGTCGCTGCAACCAGAACCATTTCGCGTGACAGTGCCAAGCGGCTGTTGCGCGGCGTGACGTTGAAGCTCACGGAGGCTGAATTCGCGGGGATCACGACGCTCGCCGGGACCGACAGAAACGTCGGATTGGTGGAAGTCAGTGTGACCGTGAGGGGAGATGTGGTCGGTCCGGTGCGGGTGACGGTGGCGGCACCGACAGAACCTCCGTCGGCGAGGCTGGTTGGGGTGATGGCAACGGTGAGGGTCTGACGGATCGAAGTCGAACCGGTGTTGGTATCGACGACCGTGATCGGAGCGATCCCCGACGCCACGCCGGTCGCGGACGCGACCACGCCCGTCACGATGTTTCCATCCCTCAAGTTGTCCTGGAGGGCGTTGATCGTGAAGGTCGCCGACGTCTGGTTCGCGAGAATCGTGACAGTCGCCGGGACGGCCAATTCGGACGTGTCGAGCGAATTGAGGCGAATCGTCAAAGGGACGCTGGGGGCCCGGCTGATGGTGACCGTGCCCATCGCCGACTCGCCCTCCGTGATCGCGCCGGCGGCGGACAACGTCAGGGTCGCGGTTTCGTCATCGGTGACGTCCAGCGGGGCCGACACCGAGTTGTAACGGGCGACCGTCGGCCTGATCAGCACAGACCGGGTGAAGTCGAGCAGGGTGTTGTTCAGACCGGACACGGTGAAGGTCACCGAAGATAGACCGCTCGGAATTGACACGCTGGCGGGGAGCGTGATCGCGTTCGAAACCGCACCGGTGGTCGGATCGATCGCCTGCAGGTTGACGGTCAGGGCTGCGGCGGTCGAATTGGTCCGGCGGACCGTGACAGTCGCCTGGCCGGCCGAGGTCGACCCGACTTCAGAAATGGTCGTCTTGTTGACTGTCGCGATCACGTCGGGAGCAATCGCGCCGGAAATCGAGGTCGCCTTGAACAAGTCGACCTTGAAGTTCCCGTTGTTGTTGACAGCGGTGATGTTGTCGTCGGTCAGCGTGGCGGTGACGACAAACTTGCCAGCGGCGGCCGCGGCGTTGATCGTGTCGCGAATCGTTTGGGCCACCTGGGCGGCGGTTGAGACGTTCGTGAACGCGAGCCGTTCCCGGCCCGGAAGAACCGAACTGTTGCTGTCGTACTCAAAGGTCAGCGTGTTGACGCCATCGCTGATCGTGAAGGCCTGTCCGTCCAACAGGGCATTGCCCGCAACCGCCGTGATCGTGAATCCCGATGTCAGCCGATCGTTGGAGTCGAACTGCCGATCAATCGTGATTTCACTGTTCCCCTTGCTGACCAGGGTACCATACTGCTCACCACGGCGGATCTCCAACTGGTAGGGACCGACGAGGGATTGGGTGGGAGCCTGGGGATCGGGGTTGGTGGGGACGGCGAAGAAGTTGGTGTCGGCGACCGCGCCGGTCACCATTTCGCCCCGCTCCGCCAAACCGACGATGATGTCGTCGATATAGAACCCTTCAAACGCGTTGTTCGCGGCGCGGCCGGAGTTGTTCGGCCCGACACCAAACGTGTCACCGGGTAGACCCTGGGTCTGGCTGCCGGCGAGAGCGGCACCGGCGGTGCTGAAATCAAACCGCAATCGGATATTCGCCTGGCCGGCATACTCGGCCAGGTCGACGCGGGCCTGGCGCCATCCCCCGGTGTTGTCGAACAGTTCCTGGACCGCCTGGTTGGACTGCGCCGAAATCGCCTTGGATGCGGATGTGAACGCTGGCAATTCCCGGGTGGCGGTCCCGGCGGGAGACCTCACGCTGTTGTTCGTCGCCAGCAGCGTCCAGGTGGTTCCGCCGTCTGTCGAGGCGAGGACCCGGGCACTGTCCCGCATGCCGATGGCGCTGTTGGTTCCGTCGGTCGCCAGGAAGTAGTTGAAGTACAGGGTCGGCTTATCGATCGCCTGGTACGTCGCGAGGCTGAAACTGGTATTTGACACCAGGCTGCCAAACGCACCTCCAGGCAGGTTGTAGGAATTCGGGAGCGCGGGGTTCGACAGCAGGTCGTTCCGGGAGTCATTCGACACGCCGTACTGCGCGGTTGTCGTCGCGATCGGCGAACCACCATCCAGGCCGAAGTAGAAGCTGGCACCGCCCGCGCGCTCGTTGGTGGTCGGAAGAAGCGTGACTGTGGGAGGAAAGGCTGGAGCCGGTTGAATCGACGCGTTCGAGAAGTCGCGCGACTCATCGAACGCTGCATTGATGCCGTGACCCGCATCGGCCCCTCGCGACATCGTCGGATGCCACAGGTTCCAGTCGAGCGGCGAGAACGAAATCCCCTGGATCCCGCCAGCGGCGACGGGAACCTGTGACGCGTTTCCGGCGAACACGGGCTGCAGCACACCCGAGGTGTTGAAGCAGACCAGATTGCCCGCCGCGGTTGTCGCGAACAACAGCCCCGCCATCGCACCATTGTTGAGGTTCTTGGGCCCTTCCGTCAGGCTGCGGAACGGCGTTCCGAAATTCCTGATGACCGACGCCGTGCCGGAACCCTGGTTAATGCTGTAGAAGAAGCCGTTCGAGCTGACTCCAAACAACGTTCCATTGATCTCGGCCATCCCCGTGGTCGTGCCGATGTTCGAACCGGCAGCCGTGATTTCGCCACGGACATTGCCATTCGCGTTTCCACTGGCTGGATCAGCCTGGTACAGACGCGAAGCGCGAACTCCACCGTTATACAGGCCGGTCGTGTCGTCGACGGCGTAGAACAGGTTGTAGTTGCCGGTTCCGATTCGCACAAACGCGAACGAATTGACCGTGTCTGAAGTGAGCTGGTTGGGGTCTGCCGGGTTGGTGCCCGCGTTGAAATCGGGGATGTTGTCGACGCCAATCTGGGTGGTCGCTCCGGTCGCGGGATCGATGCGAACCAAAGCACCCACCGTGTTGGGTGTCCCAGGAAGCCCGCGGAAACCGAACAGCACACCATCGGAGCGCATCTTGATGCTCCCCTGGAACCCGCCCACCGTTGTCCCCGCATTGTACAGCGAGGCACCCGTCGAGGGATTGATCCCCACAAGCTGATCACCCGCCAGGCCATAGAGCGTGACGTCGCGCAAGGTCCAGGGTGTGACTTCGGTCTGGAGCTGGGCGATCGTGTTGATCGGGAACAGTCCGGTGGTGTTCACCGGATCGACCGTGGCTGTCACACCCGAGGTGGGATCGCCCGTCGTATGGCCGGTGAAACCAATGTGGTCTTCCACGATCCGCTTCACGGAATTGATTGGCTCCAGACGCACCAGCCCATTGGCGGCACCGCTCTGGAACGTCCCATTCATCGCTTGCGGAAGCTGGGCATTCGACGAGACCGCGACAAAGTAGGTGAAGCCGGCGGTCGCAGTCGCACCCGGATTGCCGGTCGGCAACTGCACGGAACCAATGTACGGATCGAGTTTGCCCACGCTGCCGCGGGACATGTCACTTAGACCATTGTTCTGCAGCGGCCCGGGCTGATCGTCGGTGATATTCGAATCGCGACTGACCAGAATCAGTCGGCCCGCCGAATCGAAGACCGAGATGATCGCGTCGGGACGAACCAGTCCGTCGGCGTAATCGATATCGAAAATCGCGGCCAACGTTTTGTTGCCGTCGCTCGACCCGGAAATCACCTGGAGCAGGTCATACTGCATCCGGAACTGGTACCAGTCGACCTGGCTGGCTGTCGACAGGGTCCCCGAAACGCTCAGAGTCGCCATGTCGGTCTGGAGCAGGTTCCCCAGATTCGTGGCCGAGCCGAACGAATTGTTTCCCGGGATCTCGGTCCCTTCTCCCGTGAGGGGCGAACGGCCCGGCAGACCCAGGACTTCCACACCGTTGGTCGCGTAACGTATGTCGGCAAAACGAACCGTCGAACCCGGGGCTTCGTACAACTGCCGGATGCGGACCTGCAGGTTGTACTGACCGGCGGTCAATCCCTGGTTGCTCTTCACTCGAACGAAGTAGGTGTTGACCGCTGCCGACCCCGGCAGCACCACCCGCATCCCGGCGTCCCGCGGATTGGTGGTGTAGAAGTCACCCCCCACATTCGCGTCTTTCATCAGCGGGCGGGGAATCGCCTGGCCCGCTTGGTCGAGCAACTGCGAATCGTTCGACGTCGCCAGCACGGTCCCGTTCGCGTCGATCACTTCCAGCACGGTGTCGAGCGAAGACGTCGTCCGGGAGATGTCGAACCAGACTTCCGTCCCCTTGTTCGCGGTGAAGCTGTAAACGTCGACATCGGACGGGGCGGAAAGGATCCCATGCACTTCGTACGCGTACGGCTGGTAGTCGTTCCCCCCCTTCTTTTCGTTGACGTTGTCGCTGGCCATTTGCGGGGCCAGGCTCCCCAGGAACTGGGCGGTTCCGGGGGTTCCGTTCTGCTCGGCGGAATTCGACGCGACTTCGGTTTCCAGCGCGACCGCCGCATTGCGGTCGTTGCTGAGTTGCTGCAACCGCAGGCTTCGCCAATCTCCCGGTGTCGGGACGCTGAGGTTGCCATCGTTGTTGGTGTCGAGGAGTGGCAGCCCGTTGGGTTGGAAGCCAGCCCCCGCCGTGTCGTCTCTCAGTGAGGTGAAGATCACCGGGTATTGGGCCGAGCCAATGACTTGCAACGTGCCCCCGATGCGGTCGTTGATGTCAAGGGGAATACCAGTGACCGTGAAGCCGGCGTTGGGGCCGTCGAGTTTGACCACCAGACTCGATTCATTCCCCGAGGCGAGTCGGATGCCGCCAAAAGTATGTCGATTGATGTCTTCGATCACCTGACCCCGCAGCACGTGGACGATATCGGAATCATCCCAGATCGTTTCGGTGGTGATCCCTTCGCCACGGACTTCCATGCCGTTCGTCTCGTTCCCCAGCATGCGGTTGCCGGCGACCAGCGGGCCGGTGTTGTTCTTGTACTGGGTGGCGGCGGAGAGAGTTCCGGTGCTGCGGCCCCAGTCCGAAACCTCCAGCGAATTCAGGGCGTTGGCATTGACGCTGATGACGTTGCCACCGTTGTTGATGAACGTGTTGTTCACGATCACCGGTTGCGCCCCGCGAACGAAAACGGTCGCGGACTGATTGGACTGCAAACCGTCGCGGTTGGTTGAGGCGAGGCCCCCGGCGTTGTTCTCGAACAGCGTGTTCGCAACGCGAACGTCCGCCTGCTGGATCGCGATCGGATTGAAACCGTCGAACTGCCCGGCGACGGCCGCCGTTCCCCCCGCGTACTGGACGATCGCGTGATCGATGCTGCCCGAAGAATTGGCGGTGAAGAACAACCCGGCCCAGTCCCCCCTCGTCACGGGGGCGGTTCCGTCGGAACCGGTGTCAAAAGAACCGCCGGCACCGAATGTGTCGTCACGCAGCGAGGTCATTACGATCGGCAGCGCCGCGGTCCCTTCCGCCAGGAACTGCGATCCCCCGACGTTCATCTGAATGCGCGAACCCGACAGTTTCAAAATCACACCGGGGTCGAGTACCAGACTCCCCGCGACCCGTGCCTGCCAGCCGGCATGGGTAATATCGCTGGGATCGGGCAGATAGGGCCCACCCGCACCCCCATCAATGAACAGGTTTTCGGGGAGAACGTAGGTGATGTCGATGTCGTCAATGCGGGCGGGAACCTGCAGGCTGTCGATCGGCTGCCCGAAGTTCGTGCGCACCCGGATGAACATGCCGTTGACGCTGTTCCCGGAGACCTTGTTGCCGCGAATGAACGGTCCCGACCGGTCGACTGTGTTGGCGAAACTGTTGGGGTCCGCCGACATCGCCGCGTCGGCGCTGGCGGTGATATTGTTGAACCAAATGTTCGGCCGGGCGTAACGGAGCGACTGCGAATTCAGGTTTTCGACGTGCACCGGGTTGAACACCTGGAGTACCGAGTCGTCGAAGACCTGACCACCGCCGAAGCTGAAGGAGGCCTGATTCACCGAGTTCAGGAAGACTCCCTTGTTCTGGAAATCCTGACCGTCGAGCTTGCCGTTGATTCCCAGAAAGTCGGAAGACTGCCGAAAGACGATTCCGCCCCAGTTGCCCGCTGCAGGACCGACGAAGTCATTCGAGTCGCTCCGACCGCCGATCGAATCATTCCCCAGCGACGTGAACTGGACCTGTTGTTTGGGTGTCCCCAGAACCTGCAGGGCGGCCCCGCTGCGATCGATGTTGGGGAGTGTCTTGCCGACGTCGATGATCGCTCCCTTGAGCTTGATGATCGCGCCGGCGTCGATCATCACGGTGACCCCTTGGGGGACAATGAAGTCCGCGCCATCCTCGGCATTCGCTCCCTGCGAATCGAAGCCGATCAGGTAGGGGCGATTGTCGTCGATCGTGGCCGCGTCACCGTCCAGCCCGCCATTCCCCACAATGCGCACAATCTGCCCGGGCTGGGCGAGAGCCAGAGCCTGGGAGATGGTGCTGTAGGGATGCGCGGTGGTGCCATCGGGGGCGACGTCGTTGAAATTCGCCTTGTCGACGAAAATCGTGTCGCCGGTCTTGAACCAGAAATCAAACGCGCCACCGGTCCGATTGTCGAGATCGCCATCGAGCGCCACTCCACGAATGTCGTTGAGTGTTTCACTGGGTTGCGGGTCGGCCGTGAAATTGAGGGCGAGTTGATAGATCCCGTCCGTACGCCCACCGAAGCCTGTCCCGGGGACCACCGGGTTGAAGGCGGTGTTACCGGTGCTGGAAATCGCCGCGTAGTAACGTCCCTTGTCGAGATGCAAATTGACGAGCGAATCCCGCCCGAAGTAGTCGTCGTTGCGGGCGACCAGGGTGCGATTCGTCGCCCCGCCGGTCAACGAAAGCGGTGAATAGGTGGTGTTGGGGGCCGAGATGTTGGTCGTCGCGACTCCCGAATCGACGGAAGCCGTCACGAGCGCCGACGCAGCCGCGTTGGCGTTCAGGGTGTTGACGAGTGTCTGGGCGGTTGTCCCGGCGGTGTTGAGAACGATGTTGATTGTCGTGCCGTTCACCGACACTTGCGGCGCGACCCCGGCTCCCAAAGCGGCCTTGGTGACGACCAGCCGAATCGCGTTGCCGCCAACGCCGGATTGTTTGGCGACAAACCCCAGTTTGACCGCGTTCAGTGTCCCAAAGTCGGACGACAGTTTTGCGGTGACGTAGGTCTCGCTGAAGATCGACAGAACGGGGTCCAGCAGGCTCGGGGCCGGATTGCCATCGGAATCGCGCAACTGTTGGGCGACCGCTCGGGCATTGATCGAGCCGTTTTGTGTCAGATCAAACTGGTAAAGATTGACATCGGTGCTGGAGGCGGGAATCAGTCTTTGCGCTGCCACCAGGTTCACATCGCCCGGGAGAACCAGCTCGGTTGGCGTCGAGCCGCCAGTCGGCGGGGCCGGTGTTTCGAAACCCGATCCCATGACGCTCGGCGCGTCGTAACTGTGCGCCAAACCCAACGAGTGCCCGATTTCATGGAAGGCGACTCCGAACCAGGCTCCGCCGAATTCGCTCGCTCCCCAATCGGTGTTGCCATTCATAATCGCCAGACCACCGCCGGCGATGCCCCCCACCGACCCGACAGGAATTGTCGGGTCCACAGCGCGGGGATCACCGGTCACGATGGTCAGTCCCTGCTCGTCCGTTTCGACAAACTCGATCCCCAGGTATCGCGAATAGATTTCCAGAATTTCGCGCGCCCGCAGTTTCTGGGTGTCTGTGATCCCATTCAGCAGCGTATTGCCTTGCGGATCGGTCCCGTAAATCGATTGGAAGTTGTAGAAATACCTGGGAATTCCCGCGGGAATCGTCGGCGTCGTCCCGGTACCGGCGTCATTGGATTCCCCGTCGACAGGAATCTCGCGGTGCCCGGGTTCATCACTCCCACCGGGCATCGGCGGATACGCCTGGTTCCCCGGGGCCTTGATCTCCCCTTCGACCTGGAACCCGTTGGCCCCCAACACCCCAAGCTGAGTCGCCGTGTCGAAGCTGGAAGTGTCGTTGTTCTGAACGATCGAATTGTCGAGAACCACTTGCAGCTTGTAGGATCCGGTTCCCACGCCATTCTGGCTGGCGATGCCACTGATCGGGCTATAGGAATTGTTGCCCATTCCCGAAACCCCGATGTAATACTGGGTATTCGGGGTCAGACCGTTGAATTGGATCGAATTGGTGGTGGAGTTGATCTGCTTCCCGTTCGCGGAGAACAGCCGCAATCGCACTCCGTTCGTGAACGAAGAATCGAAATCGAAGACCGACGCGTTCCCCGAAGTCCCATTGGGTCCGGTCCGGAACGCGTAGAGATCGAAATCGCGGACATCGGAACTGATCCCCCCGCGGTCGCCAATAAAGCCGACCACCGTGTTGATTCCGCCGTCCACATACAACGTTCCCAGATTCACGGCGTTCCCCAACGTGTCGTTCGCGACGGCGGGGGCACCGATCTGAATGTGGAACGTCGACTGTGGAAGGTCCGCCGAGAATTGCAGCACCGCGGTGTTCCCCACCGCGTCGTACCGCACCGTCTGCGGGAGGTACATCTTGCCCGTCGCGACGTCGAACACCTGATAATACGCCGGGTTTTCAGCCAGCGCCTGAACCAGCGGGTTCTGGTTGAAATAGACAACCACCGTGTCGGCCGCCTGGGTCAAGCCGCCATCGGCCGCCGTGAGGAACGTGGCGTTGGTCAGCGTGCGTCCCACCACCGGGGAGAACTCGGCACCCGAGAGTGTCACCTGGTTCGACGAGGCGCTCGGGAAGATGCGCTTGTAGAGCGGCGAAGCGACATCGTCTGAAGCGCTCTGAATCGCGCTCGACAGCCGGCTCGCCAGCGTCGTCGCGGAATCGCCCAGGTTGTAATTGATGGCGATGTTGCCGGCGGCGACGACTCCGGTTCCGCCAATCAAGTGGAACTGGAACGTGACGGCGCTGGATCCCGCCGAAACACTCACTCGGTCACCATCGGTGATCGCCGACGCGTCAGCAACCGTGAGAACCGACGCCCGCAACACCGGCTGAGGAACGACCGAGACTACTTGACCACCGAAGTCGACCCGGAAATCGGTGTTCTGCGTGGTACCGTTATTGAACGCCTGCCCCAGCGAGTTCTGCAGGTTTCCGTTGATCGAAACCCGGTACTGGTCATCCACCAGCGAGTCGGCGAACCGCAGCGTCACCTGATTGGGGAGCGGGCCGACACCGACGTAACCCTTGGGGATCTGAATGTCGTCGCCCGAGCCGACGATGCCGTCGGTCCCGGCTCGCGTCACGGTGATCCCGGCGTCGACCGTCGAGGCGTCGATCGTCGCCCCCGGGCTGAACGTGAACACCAATTCCCGGGGGGCTTCGTTGCGGATCTGCCCGTTCGCGAGAAATCCCCCGGTGTTTGGGGCGATGTTCACCAACTGGGGACCGGCGAGTAACTGCCGGCTTTCCAGAACCTCGGCGGATGACGTGAAGCTCACGCGCCGCGACTTCCGTCGATCTTGCGCTTGGGCCTTCAACTCCAGGCGGGTGGCCGCTCGCAACCAGCCGGGCCGGCCTGTGCTGAGAACGACGTTCTTAATGAAATCCGCGAATGGGGCGAGACGCATGACGCAGGACTCCGGACACAAACAGAGGAAGGCAGGACGCAACGCCAGAAGTACAAACACCGCTCCGCCGACGCCGTTGCGAAATCTGCCCACATTACCCATTTTGGCCAGTCACGGTTGCGGAATCATCACGCAAATTCTGCGTGATGAGACCGGTTTGACTGCGCCAGCGAGGGGATTTGCGCGGCAATTCAGGCAATTGCAGGGAGAGACGGCAATACTATGAGGGAGTCCAGAAAGGGAATACCCCCTCAAGTTCATGATTTTCTCAAGCTTGGCATCCTGGCCCGACCGGCGTCTCGATCCCTCGATTGTGAGCGGTGTTTTCCCACACCGCCTGGAGAACCTCCCAGATTGGGTGGACTCCATCCAGTCGCCTCATTCGATCGACCCCCGCAAGCGTTCAAACTCACCGAATCGTCGCCCCTCGCTGTAATTCCTTCGCGCCGCAGATCCGGAGCGACCGGTTCGGCAATGCCGGGATTGGTTGACCCTGACGCCTGTTCTGGCTGTAGCGGCGATGTGGGGTGGAATTGTCCAGGAATTCCGACAATACCACCGCTTCGGCTATGCCAGAAGGGTGGATTTTTCCGAATTTCATTCCTAACCGTTCCACGCGTTTCAGACATTCCTCACGGAAGGGGAGACACTGAACAATGTTCACTCATTCGGTTTTACGTCGCGGGCTTGCGGGTGCCGCTTTCGCCGCTTTCCTGGCCCTGGGGGTTCCCGCGTTCGCTGGACAGCGCTACACTGAAGTCGACTGTGATGACGACTGTCAGGCGTGCGCCACCAAGCCTCCGCTGGGTTACGCGATTTGCAGGCATCTGAAACTGCAAAGCGTGTACACCTGGCGCAAGGTGACGCGCCCTTATCGCCGCATTGCGACCATTCCGCCGGAACTTGAGCAGTACGCCGGCCCAGGAGCGGCTCCCAACGCCTACACCAATCCCTTCGGCGGTTCGCCCCAGGGTGGGCCGGGGGAGAGTTTTGGTTCTCCCTACGGGTACCCTCCCGCTGGTGGCGCAATTCGGTATAACTATGGGCCGTCAGCGGTCAGTCCTGGACCCGCTGTCATTCAGTATCGTTAAAGTTTCGACAAAGAAGGAGAGCCCTCGATGGCGACCGAACCGAGCCCCGAACAGCGTCCCGCCCCCCAACAAGGCAACCCACCGATTCAGCCGACGATCGAACCAGCCAACCTGGAGCCGATCTACACGAATTTCGCGCGGGTGACCGGATCGCCCGAGGAATTGATCCTCGATTTCGGGCTCAACACCGAACCGATGGGAAATCCCACCCATCCCGTCAAAGTCGATCAGCGCCTGGTCATGAATTACTACACCGCCAAGCGCCTGTTCCTCACACTGGGGGCCTCGCTGAAACGTCACGAAACGGCGTTTGGCGAACTCCAGATCGACATCATGAAGCGGGTCGTCCAAACCCCCGCTGGCGGAACGACGAGCCGCTAAGCGGTTCGCTCGATGCACAGAGAATTCCAGAGCCGCCCTCGCCGTGAGGGCGGCTCTTTGTGTAGGGGTCAAAAACATGTTTTCGCGAATTCGAAACATCGCCGGCCGATACCTCCCGGGTTCCGCCGCCCGGCGCGACCAACTGGTCTCGCAAATCATCGCCGACTCCGATGCGTTGACCTCGGTGTCGGACGAAGAACTCCGACTGCGCGGGATCGACCTCAAATGGCTCGCCCGATCCGGAGCCGAACTCAAGGAGCTGTTGCCCAAAGCCTACGCTCTGATGCGGGAAGCGTGTCGCCGATCCTTGAAGATGGCCCACTACCCCGTCCAAATCGCCGGCGCCATCGCCATTTTCGACGCGGGTCTCGCTGAGATGCAGACGGGCGAGGGAAAAACCCTCACCGCCGTCCTTCCCGCCTACCTGCGGGCACTTCCCGGTCGAGGTTGCCACGTCATCACGGTCAACGACTACCTCGCCTTTCGTGACGCCGACCTCAATCGTCCCGCATTCGAACTCTTGTCCATGACGGTCGGCTGCATCCAGACACCGCAATCGACCGACGAACGGCGGGCCCATTACAGCCGGGATGTCACCTACGGCACCGCCAAAGAACTCGGCTTCGACTTTCTGCGTGACCGTCTGCGGATGGACGACGCCGCCTCTCCCGAACGGGCGGCGACCGCCGAGCGCCCCGTCCAGCGCGGCCACTACTTCGCCCTGGTCGACGAAGCCGACAGCGTGCTGATCGACGACGCCCGAACCCCGCTGATCATCTCCACCGAAGAAGCAACCCCCCCGGCGTTTCTGGCCCTTTACAAATGGGGTGCCGCCATCGCCCCCACTCTCGTTTCCGAAGAACATTTCCAGTACGACCCGCACAAACGGGACGCGGTGCTGACTGAGTCGGGTTGCCGGAAGGTGCTGCTCTCCCCCCGGCCCGCACTGGTCGGCCGGCATGAACCGGAACAGATGTATCGACAGGTGGAGCGGGCGCTGACGGCGCAGTTTGGTTTTGTCCGCGACCGCGATTACGTCATCAATGAAGACGAAGAAGTTCAGATCATTGATGAGTCGACTGGCCGGATGATGGAAGGCCGCAAGTGGCAGCAAGGGCTGCACCAGGCGATTGAAGCCAAAGAGGTGATTCCGATCACCGATCGGACCATGGCGGCGGCCCAGGTGACCGTCCAGCGCTTCTTTCGACAGTACACCTTCCTGGGAGGGATGACCGGAACCGGCTGGTCGGTGCGGAAGGAAGTGAAAAAGACATATCGCTTGCGGGTCTCGATCGTCCCGACTCACAAGCCGTGCATTCGAAAGGGGTTTCCGTCGCGGGTCTTCACCACCTGGCGCGAGAAGACCCAGGCGGTGGTTGAAGAAATCGAACGGCTCGTCGCCCAAGGCCGCGCGATTTTGATTGGCACCCCGTCGGTGGCGGCGTCCGAGAGTCTGAGCGCGCAGCTTCATGACCGCAACGTCATCCACCAGTTGCTCAATGCTCGTAAACTGAGCGAAGAGGCGGCGATCGTCTCACACGCGGGCCGCGCGGGGAAAGTGACCATCGCCACCAACATGGCGGGACGCGGAACGGACATTCTGTTGGATGACGATGTGAAGGCGAACGGCGGTCTGCATGTGATCGCGACCGAAATGCACAGCTCGGCCCGAATCGACCGCCAGCTCGTGGGGCGGTCGGCCCGCCAGGGAGACCCCGGCAGTTTTCAGTTCTTCGTCTCACTCGAGGACGAGCTGCTCGCCGGCCTGACTCCCTCCGAGCTGAAGAAACACCAATCCCGGGCCGCCGCCCTGGGACGTGGAGAACTTCCCGCCGACTTCCTGAAGATCTTTGAACGCTCTCAACGACGGCTCGAAAAACTGCACCTGAAGAATCGTAAACTGATGCTGAAGCAGGAAGACCAGCGGTTCAAGAACCATGTGGGGATGGGGTTGGATCCGTTTCTGGAGTTGATTGACGATCCGGAGGGATGAACCGCGGGAGGGCTCTACGCGGCAAACGTATACAGCGTACAGCGTCAAATCAGACGATTCGCGTCCCCAGACCCCATCCGACTCGCCCGGATGGTGAATGAGATCGGCAGCTAGAAAAATGCCCCCCTCTCTACCGAGCAAGACCCCATCCACCTTGTGTGGATTGGTGAATGAGATCCTCGCTCGGCCAGGCAAGATTGGCGTCAAATTGGACCCGTCCGGATCGCAATGAGATTGATCGCCAATCGTCGCTGGGAACGCGGATCGCATTCATGCCTCGCAAAACGCGCGACATCGCCTGTGGGTCGGTTGACTTGGTGACCGACGTCGTGTGCGGCAGACAGAGCGAAGATCTGATTCACCGATCCACACAAGGTGGATGGGGTCTGGACTGCGCAATATGGTTTTGGAGCTAGCCATCGATCTTTCTCCCCATCCGCTCAAGGCGGATGGGGCCGTCGCCAACACCAGCCGCCATACGGCTTTCGCAAGACCCCTTCCGGCTTGGGGTGAAATGGCGGCTACGCCGCGAGGAACTCCCCAAAACGACGGAATCCCCTTTCGACAGGTTCTGACCAGTTCCTGCCGGGCGAGGCTGTGCGTTCAATTGGGTTTGTGTTCCCCCCACTCTCCCGCTACGATGGTTTCAGATCAACCATTGTTGATGCAGAGCGTGGAAGGGTGTTGCGATGTCGATTTCAGTTCCGTCGTCTTTCCGTCCTGAGTCAACCGAGTCGCCATTTTCCCGGCGGTCGCTGTTGCGAGGGACCATGGCGGGGGCGGCGTCACTGGGGCTGGGAAGCGGGGCCAAAGTCCTGGCGGCTCCTCGGGCGGGTAAGGCGAAGTCGGTGATTTTGATTTTCAATTGCGGCGCGCCGAGTCATCTCGACCTGTTCGACCCGAAGCCACTGGCGACCGACACCGTCCGGGGCGAATTCGCGACCATCGAGACCGCCGTTCCGGGAATGCAGTTCACCGAACTGATTCCCGACCTCGCCCAACGGGCGGGCAAGCTGGCGGTCGTGCGGACCGTGCATCACACGCATGGCGGTCACAATTCCGGCATGGCGTGGTCGATTGTCGGGCGGCCGTACAAAATGGACAGCACGCTCATCAACCCGGCTCCCAGCGATTACCCCAGTTTTGGAACGCTCGTCGGCTGGCTGGCGCAGCGGGATGGCTACTCGGGAAGCGTCCCTCCCTATGTGATCACCCCTTACCCTCACTGCGACAGCACGGTTTACATCACCCCCGGGCAATATGGCGGTTGTCTTGGTGTGCGCTATGACCCGTTTGTGTTGGATGCCGACCCCAACGCGGCGGATTTCAAGGTCCGCAATCTGGGTTTGGTCGACGGTCTGACGCGCGACCGCTTTGAAGAACGGCAGTCGTTGAACCAGCGATTCACCGAACGGGGGCAGCCCATTGTCGCGAGCCTGGCCGCCTCGCATGATGTCTTCCATGCCCGAGCCGCTTCGATGGTGTACTCGGGCGACGCCGCCCGCGCGTTTGATCTTTCGCAAGAGCCCGCCGAGGTGCGTGAGCGGTACGGTCGGCATTCCTGGGGACAATCGCACCTGCTGGCCCGTCGGCTGGTGGAGGCGGGAGTGCCGTTTGTGACCACGGTCAACGGCCGCAGCATTATCTGGGACACCCACGAAGACAACTTCAACCGGATGAAAAAGAATCTGGTGCCGCCGATGCAGAAGGCCTATGTCGCGCTGCTTGACGATCTCGAGGAGCGGGGCCTGCTCGATACGACCCTGGTGGTCTGGATGGGGGATTTTGGCCGCACGCCGATGATCAACAAAAAGGCGGGGCGCGACCATTGGCCCCAGTGTTACTCCGTGGTGCTGGCGGGTGGTGGAATTCGCGGCGGTCAGATTGTGGGGGCGTCCGACAGTATCGGGGGCGTGCCGAAAGACCGGCCCGTGACTCCGGCGGATATCCATGCGACGGTGTTCGCCGCCCTGGGGTACAACTCCCGGGAAATCACCTTCCACACGGTCGACGGGAGACCGACACCGTTGTCGGAAGGGGAGCCGATTCGTGAATTGCTGTAGAATTTGACTCGGCAGGTTGAGGGAAGTTTGGGGGCGTGGTAGTATTTCGCGGTCGTCAGGCCCTCGACGGCAACGACCGTCTCCGCAGCCGGGATTTCCTGGTGCGGAATGATACTTTGGCGACCAACACTGGATTGGTGTTCTAAAGTAATCGCAGGGTGGTTGCTCACCCCGTTGCCCCCGCTTCCATCCACTCAATCATGGAGTTCTACAAATGCAGTTACCGAATCGGATTGCCGCCGAAGTTCTGGGAACATTCTGGCTGGTCTTCGGAGGATGCGGCAGCGCCGTCCTCGCGGCGAATTTCATCACAACAAACGGTTCGACTCCCATCAACCTGGGAATCGCGTTCGTCGGAGTTTCGCTGGCGTTCGGGCTGACGGTTCTCAGCATGGCGTATACGGTCGGCCACATTTCGGGGTGCCATCTGAACCCCGCGGTTTCGGTCGGTTTGTGTGTGGGTGGCCGGTTTCCCGCGAAGGAACTGTTGCCGTACATCGTCGCCCAGGTGGCGGGAGCGATCGCCGGCTCGGCGGTTCTGTACTTCATCGCCAGCGGAAAAGCGGGCTGGTCGGTGGGTGAAGGGGCGGGTGCCTTCGCCACGAACGGGTACGGCGATCTCTCCCCCGGCGGATACGGCATGGTGCAGTGTTTCGTCGCCGAGGTGGTGCTGACGTTCTTCTTCCTGCTGATCATTTTGGGTGCGACCGATTCCCGCGCACCGGCCGGCTTTGCTCCGATTCCGATCGGTCTGGGACTGACGCTGATTCACCTGATCGGGATTCCGGTCACCAACCTGTCGGTGAACCCCGCACGCAGCACCGGGCCGGCGCTGTTTGTCGGCGGTGACACGATTCCCCAACTCTGGCTGTTCTGGCTCGCGCCGATCCTGGGTGCCGCCCTCGCCGGTTTTGTGACGAACACGTTCTTCAGCAAGAAGAACTAACGTCGCCCCCAGAGCATTCGTGAATTCGTTGAGATTCTAAGGAGGGTAACGTGGATTTTGATCCACGTTACCCTCGACGCGGTCCCGTGGACGCGATTCACGGGGAATTTGTGTGCAATGCAATCCTAATTCTTACGAAACACTGTTCAATCCGCCGGGAACATGCGACGATAATGGCATGAGCGACGACGAAAATAATGAGCTGGTGCGGTTGCAACGACTGCTGGCGATGGCGGGGATCAGTTCCCGGCGCCACTCCGAAGAGTACATCACCACCGGGCGGGTGACGGTCGACGGGAAAACCGTGACGGAACTGGGGGCGAAAGTGAACCCCGAGACGCAGGACGTGCGCCTGGATGGCGAGCGTGTGAAGATCGCCCGCAAGGTGTACTACATGCTCAACAAGCCGACCGGGATCCTGTGTACAAACCGGGATCCCGAGGGGCGGGCGCGGGTGACCGATCTGTTTCCCAAGTCGAGCGAGCGGTTGTTCACCGTCGGAAGGCTGGATGAAAACAGCGAGGGGTTGTTGCTGGTCACCAACGATGGCGATCTTGCTCATCGGATGGCGCACCCGAAATTCCGAGTCGAGAAGATTTACCGCGTGCAGGTCGCCGGCGTCCCCTCGAAGGAAATCGTTGAGCAATTGCAGGAGGGGATGTACTTCAGCGAAGGGCGGTTCGCCGCCAAGGCCGCGCGACTGGTAAAGGCCAAAGGGCACAGCGCAATGCTGGAGATCGTACTCACGGAAGGGCAGAACCGCGAAATCCGCCGCCTGCTCGCCAAGGTGGGTCACAAGGTGCAGCGGTTGACGCGCGTCGGACTGGGGCCGTTGCGGCTGGGCGAATTGCCGCTGGGTGAGCATCGGCGGCTTTCGGGGGAAGAAATCCGCGATCTGCACAAATTGGCTTCGGGTCGAACACGCCCCGAAGGCAGGAAGAAGCCGGGGGAAAAGGCGGGCGGCAAGCCGGGCCGTCGACCGACACGCGGAGCGGCGGCAGGGCGGGGTCGTGCCACAGGAGGAGCCCGGACTTCTTCCTCTGGTCGTTCTGCCTCGGGTGGTCGAACGTCGGGAGAGGGGCGCTATTCAGGTGCCGCCCGGCGTGGCAAGCCGACAGCGGCGCGCCGACCCGCGGAAGGAGGGGCGCGACGTCCTGAACCCAAAAAGGAAGACGAATTCATCGTCTTGCGAAAGGGATTCCAGCGATCGCCAGCGACGGACGACATGGCCCCTCCGCGCTCGCGGAAACGGGACAGCGACGACGGCGAAGCGGCTCCTCGTTCGAATCGGGAACGCAAGCCCGCCGAGCGGCCGGGAAGGCCGGTCGGACGTGGTCGACCGGGCCAGACGGGATCGGCCGACTCCGGACCTCCGGCGGTCAAACGTCCCTTCAGCAAGAACCCACCGGCAGGACGCAAGTCCCGGCCTCCGCGCCGCAATGAAGACGATGATCTTCCCGAGGCGTGAGCCGCTGGGCGAGACCAAACTCGTATGAGTTTCCAAAAAGCAAAAGGCCGGTGACGACAAGTCGTCACCGGCCTTGATGAATTCCAAGGCGACCCCAAACGGGTCGGTAGGATTACGACGAGAACTCGGGCTTCCGCTGACGGAGCTGTTCCTTCAGCCGGGCGACGATGCTGGAGTGCATCTGGCTGACGCGGCTTTCCGACAGGCCGAGCGTCGCGCCGATCTCTTTCATCGTCAGTTCTTCGTAGTAGTACAGAATGATGATGAGCCGCTCGTTCCGGTTCAGCCCTTTCGTCACGAGCTTCATGATGTCCCGCTTTTGGATCCCGTTCGTGGGATCGATCCCCTTGCTGTCCTCCAGGATGTCGACTTCGCGCACATCCTTCGAGCTGTCGGTTTCGTACCACTTCTTATTGAGTGACACGAGTCCGACGGCGGCCGCCTCGGCCTTGAGTTTTTCAAATTCCTCGGTGGGAATCTGCATCTTGGCGGCAACCTCGGCGTTGGTGGGAGGGCGTCCCACGTCGACTTCCGCCGACTTGCGGGCGGCTTCGACTTTGCTGGCCTTGCTGCGTACAAGCCGCGGCACCCAGTCCATCGTCCGCAGTTCGTCGAGCATTGCCCCACGAATTCGCGGGACGCAGTAGGTTTCGAATTTCACACCGCGGGTCAGGTCGAACGCCTCGATGGCGTCCATCAGCCCGAAGACCCCGGCCGAGATCAGGTCGTTCAGATCGACACCGTCGGGGAGTTTTGACCAGACTCGCTCGGCGTTGAATCGCACCAGCGGCAGGAATCGTTCAATCAGCAGGTTCCGCAAATCCTTGTTGGATTGATCCTGCTTGAATTCGCGCCAAACATCGGCGATGTCGCGTTCGACCTTCGTGACCATTGAATCCTCCATGATGTTCCGGTGGCCGCGATGCCCACGCGGCGCGTCCCGGCGAGAATCGCCGCAACAGGCCGGGGGGGCGGGTGAGAGGAAACCGCGTCGTGCCGTTCCACTCGCACCAGCTACCGGAATTAGTATCGATCGTTGAGCTCGGGAAGTTGAGAAAATCCATCGCAACCGGCAAACTCACCCAATTGCGACGACGCACAGGGGGGGAAGTTACGCGACGTGACGGGACAAAGGGGGGGCGAATCGCGCGAAAAACGGACGCGATTCGGAACGGGGAGAGAGGGTTTCGGCCAGCTTGAGGGCGATTTGCTCAATCGCCCGCGACGCTGGCGTCCGGGCGGAATCGACAAGCACAGGTGATCTGCGGGCGACGGCGCGTGGAACCGCCTGGTCGTACGGGACATAGCCAACGCCGGCGACCGAAACGTTCAGAAACGATCGCGCCGTCCGCTGCACCCGCGAGAGAATCTCGTGAGCCTGCTCGGGGGAATCGACTTCGTTGACGATGAGCCGGGGTTCCAGTTCTGGATTGTTGGCGGTCAGCGCCCGCACCGACGCGTAGGCATCCGCGACGGCGGTCGGTTCGGGCGTGGCGACCACGCAGACCAATTCGGCGGCCAGAGCGAACCGGCGGACCTGCTCATGAATTCCCGGCCCGGTGTCGATCACCAGGTAGTCGTGATTTTGTTCCAGGTCGGCGAGCTGATCGAGAATCGCCCGCTGAGCCATTGTCGAACAGTCGGCGAGATCGAGAAGGCCACTGGCACCGGGCACCAGCGAGATCCCGGCGGGGCCGTCGATCACAATGTCAGCCACGG
This sequence comes from Planctomicrobium piriforme, assembly GCA_945860955.1. Lineage (GTDB taxonomy): Bacteria > Planctomycetota > Planctomycetia > Planctomycetales > Planctomycetaceae > UBA10511. The sequence continues at coordinate 43,342 of CAMATH010000012.1, read as the reverse complement.
TGCGCGCCCCGCTGACGACATGCGACAGATTCCAGTACGACTGCCGATCGCACAACAGATCGAGACTTCCCAGTCCCAGGCAGGCATCCAGGAGGCAGACCGAATGCCCCATTTTTCGCAGGGCGATCGCCAGATTGAGCGACAACACGCTCTTCCCGACCCCTCCTTTGCCGCTCGTCAGCGCGACGGTGCGCGCCCGCGGTCCCGCTGGCGGGTCGGAGGGCAATCCGTGGCGCTGCATCATTCCGCGCAGGATCTGCGCCTGGTCGGGCAAGGTGGTTTCTAACATCATGCGGCGTTCCGCAAACGGGAGCCTACGTGTTCGTCACCCAACACCAGTCGGGCGACGCGTCGCGCGGAAGCGGGTTCAATATCGTCGGGCACGTCCTGGCCCGTCGTCAGGTAGCTGATCGGCAGAGGAATCCTGCGGGCGACGGAAGCCAGCGCTCCCATCCCGAGGGCTTCGTCGAGTTTCGTGAGAACCAGGCTGGTCGCCCCCGCCTGAGTGAATTGCGCCGCGGTTGTTTGCAAACTCTTCAGACTCGCCACCAGCGACAGGACCAGATGCACCTCGTCGACCTGGGCCTCTTCGAGCAAAAGACGCAATTCCTGAATCTTGAGATCATCCCGCGGGCTGCGACCGGCTGTGTCGATCAGGATTAGGTCTAGACCCGCGAGTTCGTCGAGCGCCCGCCGCATTTCCAGCGCCGTGGTGACGACTTTCATGGGCAGATCAATGATCTCGGCATAGGTCCGCAATTGTTCAACGGCGGCGATGCGAAAGGTGTCGACGGTGACCAGCCCCATCTTCACACCGTCACGGATCCGCAGATTGGCCGCCAGTTTGGCGATGGTTGTCGTCTTGCCCACGCCGGTCGGACCGACCAGCGCCACAACCCGGCGGCGGCCGGGAGTCACCGCGATCGGCGGAGCGCACCGGATGCCCGCTTCCAGCAGGGACTGAAGTTTGGGACGGAGGACTTCGAACGAACTCTCCGCGGGAGACTGCTGGTGGAGTTTGGCCACCAGTTCCCGCGCGAGGCTCTCGTCCACCTCGGCATCGATCAGCCGGGTGAAAACTTCGAACTGGTCCAGCGGAAGTTCGTCGGCCCGGGCGGCCGACTGTTGAGAGAGTTGGGCGACCATTTGTTGAATCGACAGCAATTGGCGCGACATGGCGACCTGACCAGCGGCGAGTTCGGCGGCGACCGGGGGTACAACCACAGGGGGCAGTGCGGGTCGGGACACCGCACCCAAAGCTGACGGCTCGTGCAGGCGAATTGAGGTGGGATTGGGCGGTTGGGTGGCCCCCTCAGTCGGGGCAGGGGTTGTTTGCGGGATCACCGATGGCCGGCTGGACGGTCCGCGCAAAAACCTCGAGGGTGCTTGTATCCCGGTTCCCGCCGACACTTCGATCCAACGCTCTTCGCGCTTCCAGAACTGCCAGCGCGGTCGCTGAATTTCCCGCGTTTCGAGAATCACCGCATCCGGCCCCAACGCGTTGCGGACCAGCTCCAGCGCTTCCGCCAGACTTTGGGCGGAGAACGTGCGAACGTCGTTGGGTGTGGGACTCGATTCCGGCATAGGTCGCTTCTCGGGCATGGATTGTGGGCTCAGGCTCGCGTCGCCAGCGCGAGTGGGGCACCAGCCGTCGCGAGCGGCCGGTCACCGAAGATTCTTCCAAACGCTTCCACGCGGGTGTCCCGGGTGACTTCCGGCGTGCTGATCACAACCAGGGTCGGCAGGGTTGATTCCGTCAGTTGCTTCAGGGGAGCCCGCAGTTCCGACGTCGTCAACAGGACGGCGGGTCGGCCCACTTCGGTCAGCGCGTCGATCTGTTCCGCGATCGCCGACAGCAACGATTCGACAATCGTGGGGGACAGCTTCACCTCCAGCCCCTGGTCGGAATAATTCAACCCGCGAGCGAGGGCGGCTTCGAACTCCGGATCGATCGTCACCACCTTGAGCAGTCGATCGGTGTCGCGGTACTGCTGGCAGATCGCGCGGGCCAGAGCCTGCCGCACACGTTCCGTCAGTCGCCACAGTTCCTCCCCGCGCCCCGCGTTGTCTCCCAGCGTCTCCAGAATCGTTTCCAGGTTGCGGATCGGCAGGCGTTCGTGCAACAGCCGGCAGAGAACCTGGTGCAACTGACCGGCGGTCACGACCGCAGGGATCAGTTCGTCGACCAGGCGGGGGGAACGCTGTTTCAACGCTTCGAGCAACTGATACACCTGTTGCCGCGAAAGCAGTTCGTCGCAATGTCCCCGCACCACGTCGGCCAGATGCATCGCGACAACGCCAGCGGGGTCGAGTGTCTGGTAGCCCAGAACCGTCGCGCGATCACGAATCGCCGGCTCGATCCACAGCGCGGGGCGGCCTTCGACGGGGTCAAACGTTCGCATCCCCGGGAGGGGGGCGAGAACATTTGGGGTTTCAATCGCGAGGACCGCCTCCGGTTGGATTTCTCCCCACGCGACAGGAACGTCATGAATCCGGATCTGGTAACGCCGGGCGTCCAGACGCAGATTGTCGCGCACCTTGACCCGGGGGAGCAGTGTCCCCATGTCTTGTGCGAATTCGGTACGGACTCGCGTCACCCGGTCGAGCAGATCCCCCCCGGCGGTCGCATCCGCGAGCCGAATCAGGGCGTATCCCAATTCCAGCTCCAGCGGTTCGACAAACAGGCGGTCCTCGGGGCCGGCAGAACGTGGAGCCGGCGCGCTGAAGGCAGGCGCGAGAGTCGCGTCAACGACGGCGGGTTGTGGCGCGGCACGCCGAATTGTCCACGAGACAACCGCCAGGACGCCGGCAATGGTCAACAGGGGCAGTCGCGGCAGCCCCGTGAACGACAAGCCACACAGCAGCACGGCTGCCGCGATCAGCGCTTCCGTCCGCACAAAAAGTTGCCCGACCATCTGACCCGGGAGATCGGAGTCGACCGAGGTTCGTGTCGTCAAAAGCCCCGCCGCCAGAGAGATCAGAAACGCGGGGAGCTGTGTCACCAGTCCGTCACCAATGGTCAGGCGGGTGAAGATCTGAACCGCTTCACCGACTGGCAAGCCCTGGTCGATGACCCCCACGTACATCCCGCCAGCGATGTTGATCACCGTGATCGCCAGGCTCGCCATGGCGTCGCCACGAACGAACTTGCCGGCACCATCCATCGCCCCGTAGAAGTCGGCCTGCATCGTGAGTTGTTCGCGACGTTGCCGGGCGACGTCGGCGGAAATTGCCCCCGCCTGCAAGTCGGCGTCAATCGCCATTTGTCTTCCGGGAAGCCCATCGAGCGCGAACCGTGCCGCGACCTCACTGATGCGGGACGCCCCCTGGTTGATCACCAGGAACTGCACCACCAGCAGAATGAGAAACAGAATGAAGCCGACTGCCAGTTGCCCGCCCGCAACGAATTCACCGAACGTCTCGATCACGCGCCCGGCCGCTGCGGGACCGTCGGTCGCCGCCTTGGTGAGAATCAGCCGGGTCGAGGCGATATTGAGGACCAGCCGCAGCAGTGTGGTCCCCAGGAGCAGCGCGGGGAACGCGCTGAAATCGAGCGGCTTGCGCACATAGAGCGTGGTCAGCAGAATGACCACGGCCGCCGTGATGTTGGCGGAGAGAAGCAGATCGAGAATCGACGCCGGGAGCGGCACGACGATGACAACGATCGACAACACCATCAGCACGGGAACGAGCAAGCCGTACCGGGCTGAAGTGGCGGGGTCGCGCAGCGTGTCGGGGACCGCTGAAGGCATCCATGCCTCCGCCGGTTTTGAAAACCGGGCGTGGAAAACGGGAAAGGAAAACTGGGGGACAAGGTTGCGGGTGATATCGCAAATGGAGTGATGTGTCCAGATCGAAAGGTGGATGAAAAACTGCTCTTTCTGCGAATTCGCGTCGGGTGCTAAAGTCCGCCGTTCCCCCCCAGGGGGGCTGTCGGTTGAGTAGCGACGACGCTCCGCGGCGTCGCTCCGGTTGCGGTTCCCGCGAAGCGGAACCACAACCGGCTGTGGCAAACACGCGACCGGATCGCGGCACACGACTTCCCCCAGCCCCCGCGGCCGCCCGTGGTTCACACTGGGGCTCTGCCGACTCAATCGTTTGGAATTCGCTCATGGATGAGGTTTCCAGTCCCGCCCCCATGCCGGGGCTTTCTGCTCCCTCCTGGCTCGCGCCAGCCGAGTCGCCGCGCCTGTCCCTTCCTGGATGGTTTGGGATGTCGGGGACGGTCGAACAGTGGACCTGGCTTTTCGTGGGGTTGGGAATCGCGCTGCGGTTGTGTCGTTTCGCGCTCCCCTTTCCTTTGTGGTGCGATGAGTTTCAACTCGCCGACAATTTTCTCGACCGCGACTATCGTGGCCTGACCGAGCCGCTCAACAACAATCAGGTTGCTCCGGTTGGATTTCTTTGGGCCGAACTCGCGGCGACTGGCTTCCTGGGCTTCCACGAATGGTCGCTGCGGCTGTTCCCCTGTCTGTGTGGACTGGCGAGCATGCTGCTGATGCGGCAGGTAGCCCGCCGGCTGCTTTCGGGGGTTTCGCAGGTACTGGCGGTCGCGACACTGGCGGTCGCCTATTACCCGATCCGCCTGGGGGCCGAGGTGAAGCCGTATGCGGGAGATCTGATGTGCGCGCTCGTGATTCTCGCGTGCGTTGTGGAATGGCAGCGTGATCGCGGACGAACGCTGTGGTTGTGGGTCTTGACGGCGGTGATCGCGCCGATCCTGACGATTTCGTTTCCGTCGGTCTTTGTTGGCGGAGCGGCGAGTCTGACTTTGGCGGCGATTTTCGCCGCCGACTGGCGGTTGGGAAAACTCCCCGCCCGACGAATCGTTATTCCGTTCGTGGTTTACAACCTGCTTTTGGTGGGGGTGTTCGGAGCGATCGTCTGGATGAACGCCGCGCAGCAGTACCGCGCCACCGCCAACGACATGGTGCGTTGCTGGGCCGACTCGTTCCCCCCCGTTTCGAGTCCCCCCGCATTGGCGCTCTGGCTGCTCGATGCCCATACCGGTGTGATCTTCGCGTATCCGATTGGTGCCGAGAATGGGGGGAGCGGATTCACTGCACTCGGATGTCTGGTGGGCGTGGTCTGCCTGTATCGGCGGGGACCACGATGGCTGTTGATCTCGGGAGGAGCCGCTTTCGCGCTGACGCTGCTGGCCGCCGCTCTGCACCGATATCCCTACGGAGGACATGCCCGGTTGGCACAGCATCTGGCCCCGTTCATCATCCTGGCCTTCGCGGCCGGTGGAGGGGCGCTGATTGAATCGATGAAGTCACTCGAATGGCGCAGACACGCGTGGCGACTCGCCTGTGCGGCGTGTCTACTGTTGGCGCTGGGCACAACGGTCCGCGATCTTGCCGCTCCCTATAAAACGCCCGCCGACCTCGTCCACCAGGGATTTGCGCGGTGGTTCTGGGGTTCGGCTGAAACGGTTCCGACGGTGTGTGTCGAAGACGACCTGGGACTTCGGCTGTATGGCCATTCCCTGCGGACACCGTACCGCTGCTATCGGCGGATCCTCCAGAAATCGCCTCTGACGCCGGAAAAGGCCCGCGAGGTGGTCCGGCGTGGCGATTCGCCGGTCCGGTGCGTGCTGTTTCATTCCGATTCGGCACCAAGGGACGAAGCCGCGTTTTCACAATGGATGGAGGAGATGGAAACTCGTTACACTGTGGCCCGCCGGAACCAGTACCAGGTCGAATTGGCCGACCCCGGGCATCCGGCGGCCGCTTTCAGACGTTTGTGCTACGACGTCTACGAGTTTGTTCCCCGTTCTTACGATCCGAGTCAGACACCGTCTGAGGTTCCTCTCGCCGGGGCGGAATCTGAGAGTTCCCGTCGCTGATCGGACAACAACCGCGCGAGTCTCGAACTGGCGCGAATCGTTCCCATTCACCCCCGACCGACGCCATGGAATTGCTGCTGGAATTCAAGGATCTCATTCTGCACGTCGACCGACATCTCGATGATCTGATCGTGCAATGGGGACCCTGGATCTACGTGCTGATGTTCACGGTGATCTTTTGCGAGACCGGGTTGGTGGTCACTCCGTTTCTGCCAGGGGACTCATTGTTGTTCGCGCTGGGGGCGTTCGCCGCGCGGATCAATGAGGAAACGAACGAGCCGATGCTCAGCCTGCCGATCCTGCTCGTTTCGTTGACGGTTGCCGCGATTCTGGGAGACACCGTCAACTACTGGATTGGATCGCGGCTCGGCCCGCGTCTGTTCCAGGGGGAAAAATTCCGGTTCCTCAATCCCAAACACCTCGAAAAAACTCACGAGTTCTTTGAGCGCTACGGCGGGAAGACGATCATCATCGCCCGGTTCGCTCCGATTGTGCGAACGTTCGCGCCATTTGTCGCCGGCATGGGCCAGATGACCTACCGGCGGTTCATGGCCTACAACGTCATTGGCGGGGTTCTGTGGATCGCGATGTTTCTCGTGGGAGGATATCTCTTCGGCAATCTGGAGTCGGTCCGCAAGAATTTCACGCTGGTCATCATGGGAATCATTGTGGTGTCAATCCTTCCGGGTGTGTTTGAATACTGGCGTGAACGCCGCAGGCTCAAGGCGCTGGAAGCGGGATCGGTCACTTCGGACCAGCAGGGCAAACGGTGATCGATCTCGGGTTCCTGAACGATTCCAACCTGTTTGCTCAGATCGAGTGGCACGCGGAGATTGATTCGACCAATACCAGGGCGATCGCGCTCGCGGGAGACGCGGGTGTCACGACGCCGTGTCTGATCGGAGCGGAACGCCAGTCGGCCGGTCGGGGACGGGGGAACAACCGTTGGTGGTCGGGAGCGGGATCGCTGACGTTTTCCCTGGTCCTGGACCCGGCGACCGATTTTGTCTCGACAACGATTCCTCCGTTGGAAGCCACGCAGTGGCCCCGATTGTCGCTGGCGGCGGCGGTGGCGCTGTGTGAAGTGCTGGCAGACCGCGCGCCCCGCGGCCGTCCCCGCCTGAAGTGGCCCAATGACGTCCACCTGGAAGGACGCAAAGTCGCGGGAATTTTGATGGAAGCCCCCCCCGCGGCGGGAAACACGGCGCGTCGCCTGGTGTTGGGAATGGGCGTGAACGTCAACAACTCACTGGCTGATGCACCGGAGGAAATCCGAAACTCGGCGATCGCGTTGATCGACGCGCTGGGAAAGCCGACAGATCGCAGCGAGCTGTTGTGCGACTGGATGCGGCGGTTTCGAGATCACGCGCGGTTACTGGCGCAGGAGGATCCGGAACTGGCGAACGCCTGGCGGGCCTTCTGCCTTTTGGCGGGCCAAACCGTCTCGCTCCGAGCCGGGGAGCGCACCGTCGCGGGCCTGTGTCTCGGAATCGACGACCAGGGGGCGCTGTTGATCGACACGCCAGCGGGGACCGAACGCTGTTTCGGGGGTGTTCTGGTTCGCGTTCAACCGTCGCCGGAGCGAAACTCCGCGATCGGTTGAAAATCGGTCGCGAACTATTTCTTGGGTTCTTTCACGGCCTTTTTCGACGAATCCTTCTTGGGCTTCTTGGCTTCTTTCTTCTGGCTGTTGTTGCCTTTTCCCATGATCTTCTGCTGTTCTTCGCCTGAGTATGGTGGATAGCGACACTAACCCACGGCGACGGCTGACCATGCGAAGCCGCGGGTTCTGTGCAGCGGTGATGTGCCGGAAAGCATACCGCAGCCGCACTTCAGCAGCTAGTGCATTCGCGATCCCGATCGCAGCGGCAGTCGGGGCCAGGACAGCCGGCGGGCAACCGGGGCCAGCCAAAGTCTGCCGGCCTCGTGTCCAGACGTCATCACGGATCGCCTCACTGGTCGTCCCGCGGCAGTCTCGATCAACTGTGAAGAACTGGGAAAATTGGCAAAAAACGGTTTCCGGGGCTAAAGTTCACATCCCTTGTGGGTGGCCCGCGTATTTCGGTTGTTCAATCGCCTGCACGAGGTTCCGCTATTCTTACCGGAGTTCACGACGAACGCAAAGCCACGTCGCCGCGAATCGAAACTGTTGGCGGATCATCTCAAACGTTGTCAGCGACCAAACCACCACGGCGGAAGGTTTCGCAATGACTTCTTGAGTTCCCCGACTCCCTCTTCGCTGATTCGAGTGCCGCGAACGCGCAATTCACTGATTCCGGTCATGACCCGCAGATCCGAAAGAGACGTGTCGTCGATCGGCGATCGGTTATCGGCCGTCAATTCACAGGGTGGCCCCTGTTCCTATCGTTTCTTCGATTCAGGCGTCGCCTCGCCTTCAAACCGCTCGTTTCCGTATGCCGATCGAGGCGGCGGATCGGTCTCTTTCACTTCGCGTCGCAACCGAGCGAGTTCGTCGCTCAGGTCGGCGACCGTCTGGGCGTACGCCGGGTCATCATAAAAATTCCGGACTTCCAGCGGGTCTCGTTCGCGGTCGAGCAATTCCCATTCATCAATGTCGGGCTTGTAGTAATGCACCAACTTGTAGCGATCGGTGACCACACCGTAGTGTGGCCGCACGTGATGCGGAACGGGAAATTCGTAGTAGTGGTAATAGAGACTCGTTCTCCAGTCGTCCGGCGCCTGATTCTTCAAGAGCGGCAGCAGACTGCGTCCCTGCATGTCGGGTGGAATCTCCGCCCCCGCGACGTCGAGGAATGTCTCGGCGAAATCCATCAATGAGACAATTCGGTTCTCGACGCCCCCCGGTTTCACGACCTTTGGCCAGCGGACCAAGAGCGGCGTCCGAACTGACTCTTCGAAGATCCACCGTTTGTCGAACCAACCGTGTTCCCCCAGAAAAAAGCCCTGATCCGATGAGCAGACTACCAATGTGTTTTCGGCCAGCCCCTCGGTTTCCAGGAACTCAAGCAGCCGGCCGACGCTCTCGTCAACACCTTTCACGCAGGCCAGATAGTCGTGCATGTACCGGTTGTAGCGCCACCGCACCAGGTCTTTGCCGGTCGGCGCGGTCTCTCGGAACTCGGCGTTGCGCGGTGCGTAGTACTTGTTCCACGATTCCAACTGCAGTTCGTTGAGGTTCGCCGGTCGCCGGAACTTTGCGTCCAGGTCGGTGAACGTTCGGTCCAGTCCCATGTCGTGTTCGAGAACAGCCCGACTCCGACCGGCGAAGTCGTCGAACAGAGTTTCGGGTTCTGGATGCTTCCGGTCGCCGTCCCATCCCAGATGTCTCAGCGCCGGAGCCCACTCGCGATGTGGCGCTTTGTGCTGGCACATCAGGAGAAACGGTTTCGAACGGTCTCGCTGCTTCAGCCAGTCGAGCGACAAGTCGGTGATCAGATCGGTCACGTAGCCGGTGTGGTCGACTTTTTCGCCGTTGCGAATCATCGGCGGGTTGTAATAGACCCCTTGCCCAGGCAGGATGTGCCAATGATCGAAGCCGGTCGGGTCACTCACCAGATGCCATTTGCCAATCAGGGCTGTCGAATAGCCGACCTGTCGCAGCAATTTGGGAAACGTTGTCTGCGTCCCGTCAAAACGGCCGTTGCTGTTGTTGTAGAACCCGTTCAGGTGCGAGTATTTTCCGGTGAGAATCGTCGCCCGGCTCGGCCCGCAGATCGAATTCGTCACGAGACAGCGGTCGAAGCGCATCCCTTCGCGGGCGATTCGATCCATGTGCGGTGTTTGCAGCAAGCGCCGCTTCTCGCCGTACGAACTGATCGCCTGGCAGGTGAGATCATCGGCGAAGATAAACACAATGTTCGGTCGCTGTGGCTCGGCTGCCAGACAGAAATCTTCGAGTCGTACCAGCCCGGCAAGCAACACCCCCAAGAAGACGAACCGACTGTGAGACATGGCGACTCTCGTTGGTGAAGGAAGGATGGCGCGCCTGCGGGTGGCTCCGAATTCGATCCAGTGCGAGGGCCACGGAACACGAGCGCACCATCCCATTCTACTACGGAAGGGCCGATCGGTGCAGCGCATGCAACGAGAGAATGTTGTGCGTCCAGAGAGTGTCTGGGTTCACCAGCGGGAAATGTGGGGAGTACTCGGGTCAGTGACTCGTCCTACAGCGCCATTCTCAATTGTCTCATTCGAAGCCGGTTGGAGTATTATCACCGCACCGACAGCAGGATCCCCATGGACCCCAATTCGCTTCGGTCCCCCTCTCCACGAGTACTCCACTGGAACCGAGTCCCATGTCCGGCCACGATCCCCACTTCAATTCCGAAACCGTCGCGTCCCCGCCGTCGGTGCTGTTTGTGTCGCGCGATCTGATGTTTGAAAGCAAGGTCACCGGGGCGGCGGTCCCCTGGGGAATTCATGTTGTCTGCGCCATGGACGCAGGTTCCGCCGGGCGAGTCGCTGCTCCCAACTGTCGCGCGGTGTTGTTTGATCTCTCGCTGGGCCTGGAAGGATTGCCGGCATTGGTCGAGGAGTTTCAATCTCAGCGGAAGATCCCGGTCATCGCGTTTGGCTCGCACGTCGCGACGGCGTTGCTCGAGGGGGCCGGCGCGGCGGGCTGTCAGGATGTGATGCCCCGCAGCCGGTTCAACGCCACCCTGCCCGAACTGCTCGGCCGCCTTTCGCAGAATGGCTGAACTCTATTTAACCAAAGCGACTTGTCTTTTTGTCGACGGGCCGGCATAATCCAATCCACGCCGTCTGTCGGCAATCCCCATTGGTCCATCGGTTCCCTCCCGCATGCCCGGATTCTCGCTCCATCATTCGCGCGACAGACGATGTGCGCTGGTGCGCCGCGGGATTTGGCTGATCCGTTCGATGGGATACGTGGTCAGTTTGGGCGTGGTTCTGCTGTGCGCCTCATCGGTTTTTGCTCAGACGGTTGGCGGTGTGGCGATTGATCCTGCGGGCGCACTGCGACGTGCCGGTGAGATTACGCCAGCGGAACTGCGCAAATTGCGGGACGAAGATCAACGCTGCGCTGGTGATGTCTCCCGACCGAGCGATCGTAGACGGGTGTCGTTGCGTCGCCTCGAGTCGGCGGTGGAATCGTGCCTGACTTCGGGTCAGCCGCTGCCGGCCGAGATCCGGTTCCTCGCCGGTCTGGTCCGCATTGATGGCGTTACGATCGATCAGGACTCGCGGGACGTGATTGTCGCCGGCCCGGCGGAAGCGTGGGAACCGGACGCGTTCGGCGATGTGGTCGGAGTGAAGTCGCGTCGTCCGGTGCTGGAGCTGGATGACTTGATCATCGCGCTGCGGTACGCCTTTCCGACTGGCGATACCGACGATTTCATCGGTTGTTCGATCGACCCGACCCCCGAGGGTGTGGGGGCGTTTGACAAGTTGATGCGCACCCAGAAGACGTCGGATGCCTCGCGGGTTGAGCCGCTCGCGCACGCGATGGAACAGGCTCTCGGCTCGCAGAAGATCACGGTTTTTGGCGTCCCTTCGAACAGTCGGTTCGCTCTGAAACTGGTGTCGGCGGACTATCGGCTCAAACGCCTCGCGCTGGGGCACGACCCGTCACCGGTCAAGGCGCTCACCAGTTTCATCGACCTCGCCGCCCGCAATCCGGTCTCTGGCCGGGTGCCACAGCATCGCTGGTGGTTCACTCCCGGGAAGAACGCGGTTTGCACGAGTGCCGACCGGTTGGTCTGGAAATTTGAAGTGGACGCGGTCGCTGTCGCGACCGCTCGCGGCGAATCGCCTCGCGGCGCGAAGTCGGTACCGGTGAAGTCAGCACCTGCCAGCAAAGACGCGCAACTGTTCGCCGACCAGGCGACCCGCGCCTTTCCGGAACTCGCCCGGGGAATTCCCGTGTTCGCCAGCCTGAGCAATTTGATCACGCTCAGCCTGACGGCGGAGATCGTTCACCAGGCCGCGACGGTGACCAGCGATGCGACAAGCTGGCGACCGACGTTCTTGCTCGACGAGGTCCGGTGTCCTTGTGTCACAGGCACCGTCCCCCAGACAACTCCCGCGATGGTCAACGTGCGACGCGGACGAGGCGGAGCGTGGGTCTTCGCGGCGAGCGGCGGTGTCGAATTCCGCCCGGACTCGCTCGTGAAGCAAGCCTCCACATCGATCGCCGACGGTTCTCAGCCTGACGCTGAGAGGGTCGACGCGGTCACCGGTTCCCACTGGTGGTGGGACTGATTCGCCAGCGTGGGTGAATCCCGGCCTCTTGGAATGCGCTCGCATTCTCCTTCAGTCATCCCTCGCGATGAACTTCTGGAATCGTTTCTCATTCGGTCCGCTATTGGACCAGATCGACCGGAATCCGCCGCTGCGCGACTCCATTGTGGCAGTTCTACTGCTCTTGGGTGCGGTCGTGCTGACGCGCGGAATCGGCGCGATGACCAATCGCAGGCTCTACAACGAACTGGGGAGCTTCGCGCACGGAGCGTCGGCCGAACTGTTGGGAGTCGTCTACATCGTGGCGGGATGTTCGCTGGGGACGTTGGGGGTTTGGCTGAGACTACGGTAGGGTGACCCGCCCGCCGCACGCCGAGATTGTCTGCCCGACAATGAACCCGGCCCGTTCGCTCAAAAGAAAGCAGGCGAGCTCCGCGATTTCCTCGGGCTTGCCGAGCCTTCCCAGGGGGGTCTGCTGAATGACCGACGCGATCGTTTCCGGAGTCAGCACCCGCGCCATTTCGGTGTCGATGAGGCCGGGGGCGATGCAGTTGACCCGCACATTGCTGGGGGCGAACGCCTCGGCACAGCAGCGGGCCAGGGCGATGACACCCGCTTTGGCCGCCGAGTAGTGAATCTGCTTCGCCCGGGGACGCAGGGCGGCCACCGAAGAAAGCAGTACGATGCGACCAAATTTGCGGGCGATCATCTCATCTTTGACCGCGAACACCGCGCGAAACGCGCCGTGCAGGTTGGCGTCGATTGTCTCGGCCCAACGGTCGAACGTCAGGTCTTCATGCGAACTGGTGTTGCTGATGGCGCCGCAATGGGCCAGCAGATCAATCGGCCCGAGCGTGGCCCGGGTTCCCGCGACCAGCGCGTCAACATCTTCCTGACTGCGGACGTCGCAACGAAACGCCGCCCCTTTGCGGCCCAGCGCCCTGATCGCCGCCACGGTTTCGTCCGCCGGCCCCGGGCGACTGGCGTAACTGATCGCCACGTCGGCCCCACCCGCCGCAAGTTGCAGGGCGATCGCCCGCCCGATTCCGCGTGATCCTCCGGTGACGAGCGCGACTCTGGATGCGAATTCCTGTGACATGGCAGCCTTGATGAAGGGTGGGTAATCAGGTTGGTCGGAACGGAACCGGTGATGCTACCGGCTGACTCGATTCGTTCAAGTCCCCATGGGGCGTGATCAGTCGCGAGCCCTTTTCGCGATCTCTTGGTATATGGAGAGCGCCTGTTCGTATTCCGCGACTTCCGAATCCGCCAGGACACCCCGGTTGCGGGCGATTTCATGCTGCATGCGCTCGATGAAGTGGTTCACCTCGCGCCGCCTGGGCCGCACCGGTCCGTCGATTTCTAAATGGACGGGGGCGGTGTGCGCATAACGCATCCGTCCCTCGGCGTCCCTTTCGTGACACCGGACCGCGACCCACGCCGAGTGATTCAGGGGAATCTCCACGTCAAACGCACTGGCATACGCGTCTGACCCGAGCCGTTTGTTCGTCGGTTCGATCGACCGGGCGACTTCTCCGTTCACGATCACTTCCAGCCGCTCGATTTTCGACCGGCTTTCCGCAGTCCCTTTCACGCGCACCGTGCGATCCGCTCCCGCGACGTTCTTGAACACCGTCCCGGGACGCTGTCCATTGAAGTCGGCCAGCAGCATCGGTCCGGTCGTCACGAAGCTGTGCCCCGCGTTCAGTCCAGCGATCCACTTCTCGTAAGTCAGTTCACCGTCGACATGCACGTAGACCCGACTGAAACCGAGCGGCACCGGATGGACGCCGCTCCCCGTGCCACCAGTCGGACGCAACCGGAAACCGCAATTGAGGAACGCGTAATACGTTTGGAAGCCCCAGTCGATCCAACCTTCTTCGTCGACTCCTTCGGGACCGATCTTCAGACCCCAATCGGTCGGAGTCATCTCGATCGTCCACTTGCGAAACAGGAAATTCGTCCGCCAGACGTGGTTGTTCGCGAGTTCGAACAGGTCGGCCTGCATCAGTGGGACGATCATCACCGTCCAGTTCCAAGAATGCTTGTCGAGGTCCAAAAGCGCCCCGGTCTCGTGTGCCTCTTGGGCGATCGGAGCGACCGGCGGAGCCGCCAGTGACAACGGCCGTTTGTGGTTCAACACAAACACCGCCCCCTGCGTGTGGGCCTTGCCGTTGACGGTGAACAGTTCGTATTCGGTGTTCACCGGCCACAAAAAGCGGTTTTCGCCCACGCGGATCAGCTCGGGCTTCACCCCCTCGGCCTGGGGACCGCGGTCAGCCGGCAGGTACGCGTCGCGCACCCAGTAGGTGAGCGGAAACGCGACGTGCAGATCCTCGGCCTCAACCAGATTCGGACAGTCTTCGAGTTTTCGATGAACATGGGTGTCCCCCGAATACCAGCCACGCGCCGGCATATCGACCCAGCGCCGCAGCGCGACTTCGAGCTGCAGTTCCTTCACGTCGCTGAGGAACTCCTGCACGTGGGGGACGTACTCTTTGCCGCGCTCCACGCTGAGCGTGAACTGGATTCCCTGGGGAACGTCAAATTCGAACGGATGCGCGGAGACCGTGGTGTGCTTTTCGAGAGTCGTCGGAGATCGCTCGACGTTGTAGATCAAGGCCGACCCCTCGGTCGAGGTCGACTTCGCGAAGTAGTGATTCCCGTCGTTCCCCTTCAAATAGACCCGACAGCCCAGCGGTGATTTCCTGGCCGCGTCGCGGACGGTCACCACCACCCGGGTTCGCTCATCCGCGCAGGAATTCCGGACGTTCGCGGAAGTTTTCTCGCCCGCGTGAGCCACGTTCCGGTTGGCCAGACTCAGCAGGAACAACGCGACGACGATCAGCCGACGAGGCAATCGGCCGAAGGAAAGAGCGCGGGACATGGTGCGAATCCTGAGGACTATTTGCGAGGCACAGGGCGTTCAGGGAACAGGCCGCTGATACTGGTTCGGTCGTGGATGGAACGAATCGCCTGCGCGAAGAGGGGCGCGATACTGACGACCGAAATGTTGGGCGGGAACGGCTCCATCCGGTATTCGATCGTGTCGGTGACGAACATCTGCTTGATGGAGCTCGCTCCGATGCGGGCCGCCGCTCCACGTGAGAGAACGGCGTGAGTGACGGCGGCGTAAATGTCCTTCGCGCCCCGCGCTTTCAACACGTCGGCCATCGCGATCAACGTTCCCCCGGTGATGGTGAAATCGTCCACAAGCAACACGTTCTTGTCGCGCACATCGCCAATCAATTCGAGGACCACAGCCTTTTCATCGTGGGCCGGGCGTACCTTGTGGCCAATCGCCATGGGAACCCCAAGCAGATTCGCGAACGCGACGGCGTCCTTCGCGAACCCGATGTCGGGACTGCATACCGCCAGATCGGGAATCGCCAGTTTGCGAACGTGTTCACACAGCACATGCCGGCTGTACAAGTGGTCGACCGGGATGTGGAAGAACCCCTGGATCTGCGGGCTGTGCAGATCCATGGTCAGCACGCGATCGCAACCCGCCGCCTCGATCGCGTCGGCGCAGACCCGGGCTCGAATCGAAACGCGCGGTTCGTCCTTCTTATCCCCCTTGGCGTAGCTGAAGAACGGAATCACCGCGGTGACCTGCTGAGCGCTCGCTCGTTTGAGCGCGTCGATCCAGAAGAGCAACTCCATGAAGTTGTCGTTGACGGGGTAATGCACGCCCTGAATCACAAAGACATCTCGTCCGCGCACGTTCTCCAGCACCCGGACAAACACGTTCCCTTCACTGAAATACTGTGCCTGGCCGGGGGTCAGCGGGAGGCCCAGTTCGCGAGCGATCGCCTGCGCCAACTGCGGACTGGCCGACCCGGCCATCATCGCCAGATCCCCCTGAGGAGCCTGGAAGGACATGGGGCGCGGACCAAGATCAGAGGTCCGGCTGGGGTCGGGCTGCGACATTCTCGGGAAGGGCCGTTTTGGAGGGAACGTGGGGTGAAACGGGATGATAGTCCGTTTCGGGGCGCAACGGCCAGTGAACTCCTCCGACGCGGCCCCTCGTTGTCGGAGTCGCAGCCGAAACGACGCCGGCTTTTGGACTCATTCAGATCCTTCCTAGACACTGTCGTGGATTGACTACTCGATTCTCACCTTCTCCGTGTTGTGGTCGCTGTTCTGGACGTACATTTTCAACTCGTACGGCAGTCCGCGACTGATGACAATTGTGATCGCCAACTTGAACAACGTGGCGATTGGTATCACGGCGTTCCACGTCTGGCGGATCAACACCACGCTGCTGCCAAAACCGCTCCGGCCCCGCTGGTACCAGCAGGTCGGAATTCTAAGCTGCGGTGTTTTCTACTGTGGAATGTCTCTGCTGGTGTTGATCACACAGCAGATCCCGCAATTTTTGGAGTGGATGAATGGGAAGGCGTAGTTTTGGGATGGAGGCCCTCCAATCACCGTCCCAAAGGTGAGGTTCTCGCGGCGCGAAACCAATGCGAATCGATTGCGATGCGGTACTTTGCTTTCTTTGGTTCTTCAATAACGCCATAACTGGGAAAACTTTGCTCGTGATGCCGCGCATGACGGTCCGGCAAGCGGCATCGACCCAACAGTGGGATTATCGGGGGATTGTGGACACCGGCTGTTTCGCCGTCACATCTCAAAAAGTGTGTTTGATGATGACAATTGACGAAAGATCTCCCGCCGAGTAAAATACCAAATCTGGTTCTGCCTGCAATTCGATGCTCAACAGAATCCACTTTGCCGATGAAGTCGTCCGGTCAGTCGAGGGAGCGGGCGAAGACATTGGTTTGTCAAAGCCTGAAGGACTAACGCGTGAGCAACAGCGAAAACGGCAATGTTTGTTCGAATTGTCTTTTGCCGTTGACTTCAGTTGGCGTTCCCCAAATTGCTGGTGAAGTTCAGCCGACTCGTGCTGGAGAGGATCGCGTCGGTTTGCCGGACGCAGAATTCGTCAATCTCGACGGAATTCGGATTTCAGATGACGAGATACAGACGGCTTTCGAATCGGATTCGCTACAGAAGCAGAAAAGAATTCGGCTACTTTCGACTGCCGAAGACAAGCTGATTCTGAAGTTGCTGCCAAGGGACGGTGAGTTTTCATTATTTCCGTTGTTCTACATCGCATTCCTTGCGGCGATTGTGGCTCTGGGGTTCGTCGGAGACGGGATTGATAGAAGTCGAGTCATCAAGCATCCAGTCGCGACTCTCTTTGTGGTGGCAGTGATGGTAATGATCGGTCTGATGTGCATCGGCGCGGCTGTCTGGCGGCGATTTGAAGTGTTGTTTCTTTATGTCGATTCGACACAGGTGGTGGCCCAGTCAAGGGTGTTTGGGTTCAAACGCAGCCGGCGTGCCACGGTGAGCTCAGGAACGCGAGCCGAACTGGTAGTTGAATACCCTTGGCAGGGGCCTCATATAGGGTATCCCGTGGCGTCGGTTAAAGGGTATTCCGTGGTGTCGGTCGTGATTAGCGCCACGCCTGAGATTCGAATTCGATCGCCTGTTTCCATCGCAGAACGAGAGTGGCTGGTTCGTCGCATCAACCGACTGCTGTTGCAAACGCCCCCAGCGTCCGGGACGACTCCCGTTGCCCCGACGTTGGTCAAGGATTCCGACTGTTGTTCACGATGTGGTGCGAAGCTGGTGTCTCCGACCTAAAACCGAGCGACGAACCGTGATTGTCCCATGGATGAGAGTCATAACCCCTTTCCACTTTCCAATCGTTATTCATGACGGTCCGCGATTCAATTTCGTGTGATTCCCAAATGTCGATAGCTTGACTACTCCCGCTTGGCCGACTCTTCCTTCCCATCAGACTGCGGGTCGGCAACCTTGTAATGCGATACAATCGCCTCCATTTCCGGCTTCAAACTTCAAGTGATGACGCAAGAGCGGCTCGCGTTCGAAATTGGAGTTGGCCAGCCCGCGATCTCGATGCTGCTCTCCCGGCAATCGCGTCCACAACGCAAGACGGTTGAGAAAACTGCCAAAGCGCTTGGAGTGACTCCAGAACAGATCTGGGATCAGTAAGCCGCTGTCAGAACCGCCGCGATCGTATTGGTCCCGAGGAAGACGCTATTTCCTACCGCTCCGCCGGCAATTCCACACAGACCAGTTCCGTGTCGCTCCGAACATACACCCGTTTGCCCGCGTAGGCCGGGTGGGCCCAGATTGGGGAGTTCTCTTTGCGATCGATAATGTGGGTTCGGCCCTGTTCCTGGTATTGCTTGGGATTGAGTCGCGCCAGAATCAGGTCGCCGTTCTCGTTCAGGATGAGTGCCCGGTCTTCATCGCCAATCCAGGTCAGCGTCGCCTGCGGATTGCGGCCGCGCTCCACCACGGTGTTGCCGCAGTCCCACCGCTTTTTGCCGGTCGCCAATTCGAAACAGGTCAAACCGAATTGCTTGTCGATGGTGTAGACATGCTTGTCGCGATAAATCGGCTGCGCCATCAGTCCCCGCAGGAATTTGTTCTCCTCCCAGGCGATTTCCGCGAACTTGGCGCTCTTTCCCAGCCGAACCGCCTTCGATCCCTCCCAATACCCCGAGACTAGAACCAGGTTCTCATAATAGATGGGGGTGGCGATCGAGACGCCATAGGTGACTTTGTAAGGAATCTTCCAGTTCAGTTTGCCGGTCGCGGGGTCGACCCCCAATATGTTTTCGGGAGTCCAGCAGATCAACTGCGGGCCGGCGGGAGACTCTACCACGATTGGCGTGGCGTAGCCGGCGGGGTCGTCACCGCAACGCCAGCGTTCCGCCCCCGTCAGCCGGTCAAACGCGATCAGACAGGCCCCCTCCGCTCCGCCGGGATGCACGATCACCAGTTCGTTCCACAAGAGGGGAGAAGCAGCCAATCCCCAGGCGGGAATGCGCGCTCCGTGCGTCGCCTTGAGATCGTGGTGCCAGACCGACTTGCCGGTCTTCGCGTCGACGCATGCCAGACCGCCGAGCGCACCGAGCGTGTACACCCGCCCGTCGGCGATTGTGGGAGTTCCCCTTGGTCCGTTGCCGTAGTCGAGTTTGCCGTATTCCACCGGGTATTCGTGGACCCAGATGTCGGCCCCCGTCTCGGCGTCCCGGCAGACCAGCCGTTCCCGTTCGACAGGCTCCGTCTGTCGATCCATGACGTAGACCTTTCCCACGACGACAGCCACTCCCCCGTACCCGCCTCCCAATTCGCGTTGCCAGACCCGTTTCAAACCCTGCTTCGGCCACATCGCGGGGAGCGTGGGGCCGCGCCAGGTTTCGTCGCCACGCGGGCCGCCCCAGCGTGGCCAGTCCTCGCCCTGCGAGGGAGCGGCCCAGACGCCAAGACACAGCGTCGCCAGAAACAGCCCCAGGAACGGACGAGCGGATGTGTTCAGGTGGTTCATCTGATTCATGACGCGACCTCGATCAACCAGACATTGGCGGGGGGGCGGGGGGAGCCGGATTCTCTCGCGCGGCCAGTCGGCTGGCAATCGCTGTGTCGAGAAAGAGCTGCGAGGTGTGATACAGCAGCATGGGAAACATCGCGAACGGGTAGGTCGCACCAAAGGTCGCGGTGGCGATGTAGAGTCCGATCGGCAACGTCTTTTGACTGCCGGAAAACGCGACCGCCGACGCCTCTCCATCCGTGAACCCGAGCGCGCGCGACGCGTACCAGCCGATCGTTAAAACCAGCAGGTGCGTGCCGGCACAGCTCGCGAGCGCAACGAGCAGTGCCTGCGGTGTCACCTTTTCACGGGGACTGGCTGCGGGAACGGCTGGCTGTTGCGGTACCACAGCGTCCGTATCCGATCCAGCCGGGGCGTTCGGTTTGTCTGAAGGAATTTTGCCGCCGCCTTCGGCCTCGCGATCCTGCGTGGCGGGCGGGGTCGCGGCCCGCGGGTCGGCGGAGACTGCGCCCGAGACGGCCGGCGGGGTGACTGGCTGGTTCATCGTGTAGAGCGTCATTCCCGCTTTGAGCGCCGCCGAGAAGACCATCACTTCAATCAGCACCTGAGCCGCGATACTGATTTGCGTTTTGTACCGGTTCGCGAACGCTTTGGGGGACGGAATCAGTCGCAGACCCTGACCGATCAAGGTCGGTACCAGAACCGCCTGGATGAGATCGGAGACCAGTTTCCAAGTGTCATACTCGGCACTCGCCCCGGTCGTTCCCCGGAGCCAGAGCGGTGTCAGAACAAAGCAGCTCAGATTTGTGGAAAGAGTAGTCAGCAGAGAGATCGCGTCATTTCCCCCCGCTTTGCGCGTCATCACCGAGGCGGCGGCAGTCGTACAAGGAACGGTCGCCGCGACCATCAGGCCGTAGCGAAAGTCCGCCATTTGCTGCAATGGCATGAGTATCCACGCCACAACCGGGACCAGTCCGTAATTCAGCAGGAACCCCAGCAGAACAGGCCCTGGAGCCTTGAAGGCCGCCCACAGTTTGCCGCTGTCGAGACTGAACGACATTAACAACAGAACACCGGCCGTCACCCAGCGAGGGTCGAGGTGGTCGGAGTACTGTTTGACGGTCGGCCCGGCTTCTGTCAGGCCGATAGACAGCCCGCTGACAATCAACATTGCCAGGGTGGTCAAGAACCAGTGTTGTTTGAGGAAATTCGGCATGGTCCCTGGATAGCGGTCGGGGGGAGGGAATGCAATTGAGTCGGCCGATCCGTCGTTGGAACCGGTGTCAAAAGTCTCATTTTGAGCCGCCGGTTGTGTATACTGGCGAGAACCCGGGACCATTCCCCCCTTGTTGATCACGACCTTTCTCCATGCTCGTCCGTTTTCGCTGTCCGCACTGTGAGGCGCAACTTCGCCAGCTCGCGTCGGCGGGTGATCCGCTCACCTGCCCGCACTGCCAGTGGTCGCGCCCCACTCCCGCGCAAACCGCCCCCGAACGGCCCGCCAAATGCCTGGTCTGCGGTTGCGAAGATCTCTGGCGGCAGAAAGATTTCCCACAAAAGCTGGGGGTCGCGATGGTCGCCCTCGGTGCGATCGGCAGCACCCTTGCCATCGCCTTCTACATGCCGGGAACGGCCATGGCCGTGCTGCTTTTCTTCGCGTTCACCGACCTGCTGCTGTACACTTTGATGCCCGACGTCCTGGTCTGCTACCGCTGTTCTGCACGGTATCGCGATCCAACCCCCGGAAGCGAGTTCCCGGCGTTTAATCTGGAGACCGCCGAACGCTATCGCCAGGAAGCGGCCCGCGTCGCCGAGGCCCGTTCCAGCGCCCCCCGAGCCGAGGGATGATTCCCGGGTGACGTGCCGACAAACGTCCGTCTGATTCGGTCCAAAGTGGTTTCCTCTACTCCCATCCACCGCCGTCATGCTCTCTGAGGTCGACGAACATCGCGCACGCATCCGGGAGGATCTTTCTCCCCAGATTCGTGGCGAAGTCCGCACCGATCCGCTGACGATTTCGCTGTACGCCACCGACGGCAGCCTGTACCAGATTCCCCCGCTGGCAGTGATCGCCCCCCGCGACGCGGCCGATGTGGTGGCGGTGGTCAAATTTGCGGCCGCCGAACAAATTCCCGTATTCGCCCGGGGTTCCGGCACAGGGATCGCTGGCGATTCGCTGGGTGAAGGACTGGTTCTCGATTTCTCCCGGTTCATGCGGCACGTCGAAGCGATCGACGACAAGACCGTGCGAGTGCAACCGGGAATTGTCTACAGTCAGTTGAACCGCGTGCTGCGTCCCTACGGACGGTACTTTCCTCCCGACCCGTCGAATTCCAGCGTGACGACGATTGGCAGCATGTTGGCGGTGGACGCCGCCGGTTCGCATTCCATCCGGGTCGGTTCCACCCGCGACCATGTCGCCTCGCTGGACCTGGTACTCGCGAACGGGTCGCAAATGACCGTTGGACGGGAGAACGTCGACGCCGCCCGCCAGATTCGCACTGACTTCGAAGCGCGATTGCGGGCGGGAGAAGTCACGCCAACCGATCTCGCGCTCGACCAGTCTCTGATCGCGAAACTCGCCGATATTCTCGAGCGCAGCCGGGACTTGATCGCTCGGCATCAACCGTCGCTGCCACGCAACCGCTGCGGTTATTACCTGCGGGGGATTCTGACAGGGGAGACGCTCGACGCGGCTCGATTTCTGGTGGGGTCGGAAGGAACGTTGGCGCTGACCACCTCGGCGACGCTGCATACGATGCCGCTCCCCAAACATCGGGGAGTCGCCTTGTTGCTTTTTCCGCATCTGGAGGCTGCCGTACGGACGGTTCAAGTGTTGATTCCGCACGATCCGTCGGCGTGTGATCTACTGGACCGGCGCGTTCTCAGTCTGGCGTGCGATGGTGACGCCCGATTTCGCACGCTGATCCCGGCGACCGCCGAGACGGCGCTGATTGTGGAACAGACTGGCTATTCGGCAGCCGAGGTCTCGCGGCGGTTGCGACTGGTGGTCGCGGCGGCCGAGGCGACCGTCGGTGGTGATCTGGTGGCGCACTTGGCGGAGACCCCCGAAGAAGTCGATTTTCTGTGGTCGCTTCCAGAAACGGTGGTTCCCCTGTTGGCGCGGATGCCGGGAGTGGTGCGGCCGCTGCCGTTTGTGGAGGACGTCGCGGTTCCACCGGCGGCGCTGAACGAGTTTCTGGTGCGGGCGCAGGGGGTGTTTCGCAAACATCGGGTGATCGCGTCGTTGTACGCGCATGCGGCGGCGGGACAGGTTCACCTGCGACCGTTTCTGCCCCCACCCGGGCCGGAGACCGCCCGGCAGCTCGACGAGATCGCCCGCGATTTGTACGACGTGGTGTACCAGGTGGGGGGGACGATCAGCGGTGAGCATGGTGCCGGCCTGTCGCGGTCGGCCTATATCCAGGATCAGTACGGTCCATTGTACGAAGTCTTTCGCGAGATCAAGCGGCTGTTTGACCCGGCGGGGCTGTTCAACCCGGGGAAAGTGATCACCGATGATCGCGAACTGGCGACAAAGAACCTGCGACCCGCTCCGGTGGAGCCGACGGCGACGGTCGAATTGCAGTTGAAGTGGACCGCACCCGAAGTCTTGCTGGCGGCTTCCCGCTGCAACGGTTGCGGCCAATGTCGCACGCGTGAACCCGAGTTGCGGATGTGCCCGTTGTTTCGGGTGGAGCCGACCGAGGAAGCGAGTCCTCGCGCGAAGGCGAACCTGATGCGGCAACTGCTGTCGGGCGATTTGCCGGCCGACTCGCTGAAGACCCCCGAATTCAAGCGGTTGGCCGACCTGTGTTACAACTGCAAGCAGTGCGTTCCCGAATGTCCTTCCAACGTCGATATTCCGCACCTGATGATTGAGGCGAAGGCGGGATTTGTGGTCGAAGAGGGGTTGGGTCGGGCCGACTGGGTGTTATCGCGGATGTACACCCTGGGGACGATTGGCAGCGCGGCCTCGGTCGCGATCAACTGGGCGCTCGAAAACCCCGCGATGCGGTGGCTGATCGAGAAGGCGACCGGTGTTTCGAGGTTGCGGAAGCTGCCGCCATTCGCCCGGCGCAATTTTCTGCGGCTGGCACAGCGCGAATTGCTCACCCGTCCGGGACTGCGGGGGGCGAACCGGCCGGTGGTGTTCTTTGTCGATCATTACGCGAACTACCACGATCCGGAACTGGCCCGGGCGTTCGTCGCGATTTTGAAGCATCATCGCATTCCGGTTTATGTTCCGCCGCTGCAGACGACATCGGGGATGGCGCTGATCTCGGCGGGTGATCTGGAAGGGGCGCGGGAACTGGCGGTGCGAAATCTGAGGGAACTGGCCGACTTCGCCCGGGAAGGGTGTGAGATTGTCTGTACGGAACCGTCGGCGGCATTGTGCCTCAAACAGGAGTATCCGCTGCTGGTCGATCACCCGGATGTTGAGATTGTCGCCCGGCAGACGATTGAGGCGGGAGCGTACCTCGCGCGACTGCATGGTGAGAAGCTGTTGCGGACCGACATGCAACGGCTGGATCTGGTGATCGGGTATCACACCCCGTGCCACCTGCGATCTCTGGGGGCGGGAACGCCGCTGGCGGATCTGCTCGGTTTGATCCCGGGCCTTAAGATTCATAGGATGGAACACGGCTGTTCCGGAATGGCCGGCACCTGGGGTATGACGCAGGCCAACTTCGCTCAGTCGATACGGATCGGCTGGGGGTTGATTTCGAGGATGCGTCAGACCGACTTGGTGGTTGGAACCACGGAATGCAGCGGCTGCAAGATGCAGATGGAACAGGGGACCGCCACCCCGACGCTGCATCCGCTCAAGCTGCTGGCGCTCGCGTACGGGTTGATGCCCGAATTGAAACACAAGCTGCGTCCCTCGCGGAAGAAACTCCTGGTGACATGAAACTCGCCGTCAAACTGTTCGCCCGCGCCCGCGACCTCGCGGGGACGTCGCAGCTCGAAGTCGATGTCAGCGAGCCGGCGACCGTGCTTGAGCTGAAACAGGCGCTCGCCCGCGCCTGCCCGGCTCTCGCCCCGCTCTCTCCTCATTTGCTGGTCGCGGTCGGTCAGGAATACGCGGGGGATGCGCAATCCCTGGCGGAGGGGCTCGAAGTCGCCTGTTTTCCCCCTGTGAGTGGCGGCTGACGTTTACCGGTTCTTCTCCGATCTCGCATGATTCAACTGACCAACGACCCGATCGATTTCGCTGCACTGACCGAACAGGTTCGTTCGAACGCCGCTGGCGCGGTCGTGCTGTTCCTGGGAACGGTGCGAGAATTCACCCACGGCCGACAGACACTGCGACTTGACTATGAAGCCTATTCGCAGATGGCTGAGTCGAAGATGGCCGAGCTGCTGGAACAAGCCCGCGCGCGGTGGCCGATCGTCAAAGCGGCGATCGTGCATCGCCTGGGAACCATGGAACTGGGAGACATCAGCGTCGCAGTCGCAGTCAGCACCCCACACCGCGACCAGGCATTTGAAGCGGGCCGATGGCTGATCGACACCCTCAAAGAAGTCGTCCCGATCTGGAAACAAGAAAACTGGGACGACGGCACCAAAGAATGGATCCACCCCGGCCTCAAAAAATCCCCCTAACCCCCGCCCTTTCTCCCTTCTTCATCCTTCCGCCTTCATCCCTCATCCTTCCCCCCCATGCCCCTCCTCGACAGTTTCGGCCGCGTGCATACGAATCTGCGGATCAGCGTCACCGATCGCTGCAACATCCGCTGTTTCTACTGCATGCCCGCCGACAATGTACAGTTCATGAATCGGCGGGAGCTGCTGACGTTCGAAGAGATTGAACGGTTCGTGCGGATCTCCGTCCCGCTGGGTTTGCGAAAGATCCGACTTACGGGAGGGGAGCCGCTCGTGAGGCGGGATTTGCACCGACTCGTCGAAAAACTGGCGGCGATTCCTGAAATCGAAGACATTGGCCTGACGACGAATGGCATTTTGCTCGCCGAGCAGGCGCAGGAGTTGTTCGACGCCGGCCTGCGCCGTATCAACGTCAGCCTCGACGCGCTCGACCCGGTGAAGTTCGAGAAGATCACCCGGCGGACCGGGTACGAGAAGGTGATCGAAGGGATCCAGTCGGCGCAGCGGGTGGGGTTTGACCCGGTGAAGGTGAATGCGGTCGCGGTCCGGGGACTGACAGAAGACGAAGTCGCCCCGTTCGGTCGATTCGCACGGGAGACCGGGGTCGAGATCCGTTTCATTGAGTTCATGCCGCTCGATGCCGACAACAACTGGGGTCGGGACAAGGTGCTGTTCAAGCATGAGATTCTTGAGATTCTGACGCGCGAGATCATGCCGCTCGTTCCGATGAGTGAACAGGATCCACACGCTCCCGCGTCGGAGTTTCAGTTCGTCGACGGCGTGGGTCGCATTGGCATCATCGCCTCGGTGAGTGAACCGTTCTGTATGAGTTGCGATCGGTTCCGGATCACCGCGGATGGGAAATTGCGGAACTGTCTCTTCAGTCTTGAGGAGACCGATGTGAAGGCGATGCTGCGGGACAACGCGGCCGACGCCGAGATCGCCCGGGCGATTCGTGAGAGCATCGCCGTCAAGAAAGAGGGGCACGAAATCAACACGGCCCGGTTTGTGCAGCCCGACCGGCCGATGCACTCGATCGGCGGATGACCGCGTGACCCGCATCTATCTCGACAACG
Source organism: Planctomicrobium piriforme (assembly GCA_945860955.1). Lineage (GTDB taxonomy): Bacteria > Planctomycetota > Planctomycetia > Planctomycetales > Planctomycetaceae > UBA10511. The sequence continues at coordinate 17,256 of CAMATH010000012.1, read as the reverse complement.
CCGCCACCAGCTTTCCCAAGCCCGACGCGGTTTACGACGCGGTTGACCGCTATCAGCGCACCGTGGGGGCGGCGGTCGGTCGGGGCGGGTATGGCAGTTCGGTCGCGGCGTCGGCGACGGTCGCGCGTTGCCGGGCTCGCCTGGCGGAGCTGTTTCGCGCCGACAGTCCCGAGCGGATCGTCTTCGGCTTCAACGGCACCGACGTATTGAATCTGGCACTGCACGGGCTGTTGAAACCGGGGGACCGGGTGGTGACAACCCAACTGGAACACAACTCGGTGGTGCGCCCCTTGCGCGATATGCAGGATCGGTTCGGTCTGGATGTCGAGATTGTCCCCGCGACGTGTGATGGAACGGTAACGGTCGACTCTTTTCGCCGAACGCTGACACAGCAGCAAACTCGGCTGGCAGTTTTTTCGCACGCGTCCAATGTCAGCGGGGCGATTCTGCCGATCTCTGACCTGGCGACCGTCGCGCGGGAGGCGGGGGCACTCGTTCTGGCCGATGCCGCGCAGTCCGCCGGCCATGTGGCCATTGATCTCCGTCAGCTCCCGATCGATCTTCTGGCCTGTTCGGGGCACAAAGGACTGCTGGGACCATTGGGGACCGGCGTGCTTTACATTTGTCCCGGCCTGGAGGATCCGTTGCGTTCGATCCGTCAGGGGGGGACGGGAAGTGCCAGCGAAGACGATCGTCAGCCAACCTCGCTGCCCGACAAATATGAATCGGGGAATCACAACGCTCCGGGATTGTGTGGACTGGAGGCGGGGGTCAGTTGGGTGTTGAAGCGAACGCCCGCCGAGCTGCATGACCACGAGCTGGAGTTGATCCGTCGACTGGGGGAAGGGCTACGGCGGCTACCGGGCGTGACATTGTGGGGCGCGCCGCTCGATCACGACCGGGTCGGCGTGTTGAGCGTCTCGGTCGACGGTTACGACGCACACGACCTCGCCGCCATTCTCGACCAGAGCTTCGGCATCGAAACCCGGGCTGGCCTGCACTGCGCTCCCGGGGCGCATCGCGCCCTCGGGACTTTTTCCATGGGTGGCACCCTGCGCCTCTCGGTTGGTCCGTTCACCACCCATCAAGAGATTGATGAGACGCTGGAGGCGTTTTCTCAACTGACTGGTGGGTGAGGAACCGGGGACGGTGAGCCGCGTCACCGCGAGATACATACCGCATTGTCCCCTCGGAAAGCCGGGAGTCGTCGGAGGCAGAACAAAAAGCTCCGATCCATCGGAGGCACTCCAAATGTGGAGTGCCGGGGATGAATCCCCGCTTTTCGTTCTTCCTCACAATACCTCGCGGCAGGCAGAGTGAACTTACTGCCGAGGTGGCACACGAAAACAGGTCGCGGCTTACCGTGGCTTGATGTCTACACCAAAGTTCACGGAAGATCCGGTGCTTGGTTGAGTTCAGAGACAACGCAACTGTCGATCAAGAGGCTCGGCCGAACGTCGTCGTTGCCTTCTGATTGTCGATGTCGGATGAAGGAATGGCGGGGACAAGGCCCCGCACTCCAAGACCGCCCTCCGCTACGGGCTCCGCTCACCGGTGCCAGTCGGGCTCCAGGCCACGCGGAAGCCCAGGTGTTTGTCCCGGAAATCGGGCAACCGCCAGTTGCGGTACGCCGATCGGCAGCACCAATCGGAAGAGCCCCAACTCCCGCCCCGGAACACTCGGGCCGAGCCCTCGGAAGGGCCAGTCGGATCCGTCCGCGACGACTGGGCGTAAGTCCTATCGTCGTACCAGTCACCACACCACTCTTTTACGTTGCCGTGCATGTCGAACAGGCCGAACGCGTTCTTGTCGGTCGCGTAACTCCCGACGACCGATATACATCGAATAATAGGCCGTCCCGCGGCGCCGCCGTTCGGGGATTGCTCCCACACGTTCGCCTCGAAGCCGCTGAGTTTCGTTCCAAAATGAAATGGCGTATTCGTTCCCGCGCGGCAGGCGTATTCCCACTCCGCTTCGGTCGGCAACCGATAGCCGTTGCCCCCCAAAACGGTCACCGTCGCCGACTTGATCGAACGATCGCTGTTCCGTTCGATATTCGCCACTCGATAATGCGGTGGCACACTGTCTCGAGCGCTCATTTCATTCAAGAACTCGATCGCATCGAACCAACTGACCTGTTCCACCGGGATTTTCTTGGTTGGCTTCCCGTCGACCTCAATTGTGATGCCGCGGGTATTCGATAAATTGCTCGGATTTCGCCCTAGCACCGCCTCGAATTGCTCCTGGGTCACCTCGTAAACCCCCAAGTGGAAGTCCCTCGAAATGCGCACCCCGTGCTGCAATTCGCATTCCATTCGGCCGGCTTCGTTTTTGGGCGATCCCATGTTAAACGATCCAGCAGGAATCAGCGCGAACTCCATCTTTAACGTATTCGCGCGCTGACCAGCCGGCAGGGCGTTTTTCCGCAGAGGGTCATCGGTCAGGGAATTTTGCGCGAACGCCCTATCGCCGGCGAACAGAATCCCAACGATGAATAAGAGTCGAATCAGGCGAGTCATGGAAGTCCTCGGAATTCCGTGGGCAATCTCGGGACACCGAGACGAACGGCGTTTCGCATGCGAATCGTAACGCATCGGTGGATCGTGAGGTCGCCGGCTTGTCTATATTACTCGCCGAGACCGTGTGGCGTCGAATTCTTTTCGCGACGGACGGCTTGCTTGAAGGGTTGCAACGGCTCTGGTTCATCCTTCGTTTCTACCGTTCTCCTAACTCCTCAAACGTCCGGTTGCCAATCCGGTAGCTCTTCCAGTCGCGGTGATCGAAGTGCCACCATTCGAACTCATACACCGCGAACCCCTCGGCTTCCATTGTCCGCCGTAACAAGTCGCGATGCCACTGCTGCCGGGACGTCCCGCCGGGGTACATCGGATACGCGCGGGTTGAGAATTCATCATAGCCCGAGACCATGGGAATCGGCTCTCCGGTCGCCAGGTCGTAGAGCGTGAGATCCACCGCGCAGCCCCGGTTATGCCGGGAGCCGTTCGCCGGGTTGGCGACAAAGTGACGGAGCGCGGGCGGAGTCGCCTCCCAGAACATCTTGGTGACGTGCCACGGTCGATAACCGTCGTGAATCAGCAACCCGAGCCCCCGTTCTTTGAGCCGTCGGTGCGCGCGGACCACCGCCTCGGCGGCGGGACGCTGCAAAAAGGCGCGGGGCTGTTTGTAGAACACCGCCCCGGTGAAGTTGTCTGTCGACGCATAGCGAATGTCGAGCCGAATTGTCGGGTCGAGTGACGTCAGCTCCACCAGTTCCGACTCGCGAAATTCGCCCGCTTCGACCGGGGGAACAGCTGCCAAGGCGGCAGCGCGCAGTTCGTCAATCGGCCGCAAGGGGTTGATTCGAAACGTCTCGCCGTCGCGCGTTCCCGTTTCTCGCCTCACAAATTCGACCTCCGCCGCCACAACCCGCGTCCCCGAGCCGTGCGCGTCACGGGTAAAAATCAGTTTCTCCCCGTGATACAGGCCATAATCGGGGAAGGCGAAGACATTCTCCGAGAGTTTCGTAAGCGGATAATCGTAAAACCATTCGATCAGCGCCCAAAGTTGGCCACGCTCTTCGTGAATGTACAGGACATTGTGATCCCAGCCATATTCGCCAATGAGGCCACGCAGTTCTTCCGGGCAGTCGGCGGGTGGCACGTCGGGCAACCGCGCGAAGTCCCGTCCACCAAACGATAGTCCCCCCGCGTCGTTCAAGGCGACCTTCGCTCCAAACCCCTCCACATCGTCGATGATGAGAGTTCCGTCGTCGGCCGACGCGCGGACCTCGTATCGAAACGTTCCGTCATGCAGGTAAAGACGCCCGGCCAATTCGGTCACTTTCAAGACTTGCCGGTCGAGCCGATAGTCACCGACGAATTCCCGCACGCGCTCGGCGGGGACAGGTTGCGTCACCGGATAGGCGGGCAATGGCTTTCCCTCCTTTTGAGCGAGCATCAGACGCAATGCGTAATTCGCCAGCCGGGCGACAACGCCGTTGCTTCCGTCCAGCGCCGCGACGGCCGCCACTCCCAGCTTTTTTTCGGGGAGCGCTTCCACCTGTGTCGCAAAGCCATACACCGCCCCCCCGTGCCCGATCTTGGTGTGTCCATCGAGCGACTGCACATGGAAGCCCAGTCCAAACCCCTGCGGACGGCCATCGGCGTCGGGCAGAGGAGTCATCATCGTCCGGAGTGTTTCCGGTTTCAGAATCGCTCCCGTGTTCGTTTTTCCGTCACGAAAGAGACACGACAGGAACAGCGAGAGATCGCGGACGCTGGAGTACATATTGCCGGCGGGCGCGGTCCCGAGCGCGAATTTGGGAGCGATGAACCGCTGGCCGTCGTAGGTCCACATCCAGCCCGCCGCCAACCGCGACTCGACTTCCCGAGTCAGCACGAAACTGCTCTGGTTCATCCCCAGCGGTTTGAGCAGCGTCGCGTCGATCTGTTGCGAGTAACTCTGGCCCAGGTGTTTCTCCAGCACTTCCCCCAGGACTGCGATTCCCGCGTTCGAGTACTTGGTTCGTGTCGTGGGCGGATACACGAGCGTGGTCGCATTGAGACTGTCGACCGTGGCGGCCAACGTTGGTTCCGTCGGATCGAAGTAATGTCCCACGGGAGATTCCCGAACCAGTCCAGAGCGGTGCGACATCAATTGCCGTAATGTGATAGGAGTTTCGAACGGATTCCCCGGTTGGAATCCGTGAAGGTATTTGGTCACGGGGAGATCGAGATCGAGTTGTCCCTGTTCAACCTGCTGCATGATCGCCATGTCGGTGAACAGCTTGGAAACCGAACCGACCCGGTAGATTGTGTCGGCGGTCGCCGGGATCTTCTTCGCCGCGTCTTGGAATCCAAACCCCTCGGCCCAAACCACTCGCTCGCCATCAACCACCGCGATCGAAAACCCGGGAAGCTGCTTCTGCCCCAATTCGTGGCGGATCGCCGCCGAGAGGCGTTCGATCACTGCAGCATCGTCGGGGGACTTCGCGGTGTCTCCCTGAGCGGCAACAAGTGTCGGAATCATCAGGAACAGCACGCCCGCGAGAAGGCTGAAACAGCGCGACATGATGGAGGGGAACCCGATCAGGAGACGGTTCATGGGAACGCCAGCCCACATAATCGAGCCTCGTACCCGCGAATACAACCAAAGACACCAACAGTGCGGAGCCTGTAGCGGAAACGGGACACGCTCCACCATTTTTCGGGTGCCAGAGAGACCGGACATGGCGAGCGGACGACTTGTTTTCGGGCGCGCGCTGCACAGCCCCTCGAAATATCACAGCGGCCGGTCGTCTGGATCCACATCACGCCTCATCACTGCGGCCCAGGTGAACTGTCGGCCGGCGTGGTCGCCACCCCGTTCGATGACCAGGGACAACAGACCGGCGAGCAGGACGCCGGTGAGGCACGGGAGCGCGATCGCCCAATTCGGGGAGAGGTCGTAATCGGACCGGGTGAGCGGTTTCCAGTAGCTCCAGATGACCGATACGACGATGGCGACACCGACCGCCGTCAAAGCCGACCGCGCCGTCGCCCGTGGGATGAACATCCCGATGAAGAACAGCGCTGCCAGTGGTCCCAGGAAGAGATTGAACGCTTTTGGCATCAGGTCCACGATGTTCATCTCGAATTCCTGCGAAACATACGAGATCCCAAGGGCAAAGCCCATGCAGACTGTCCCCAGAGCCACGGTCAGCCAGCGTGCGATTCGCAATTGCCGACGTTCACCCGCCGCCGGATCGACCATCACCAGATCGGTCGTGGCGACGGCGGCGATGCTGTTCACCCCCGCGACCAGCGTCTGCATCGCGTCGCACAAAAAGTTGGCGAGAATCAGGCCGGCGAATCCGATCGGGAGTTCGTGCGAATAGAAAAACGGCATCAGCTTGTCTCCCATCGACCGGGCGGTCATGTCGGGAGCGAGCCTCTCGGGACGCTTGGTGTAGTAGTGCAAGAGCGCCAACCCCGAGAGTCCCAACAGAACGCCAATCGCCAATGCCGACGCCATGTTGACGAGATAGCTCTGCAATGCGGCTTTGACCGTTGGAGTCGACGAATACCGCTGCAAGACCACCTGATCCGAAGCGTGTGTGCAGATTTGCCAGAAGAACGCGTTGATCATCACGGTTCCGATCGTCATGCGCACCCGCGGGTCGAGACTGAACAACGGCGGTCGGGTGTGATCTTTCGCGACGGTTCCCGCCGTTTCCCACCAGCCGAGCGGCCCCTCGCCTGTCGTCCACCAAATGAACGCGACGATCACAAACGCCCCGCCGAACAGCATGATCGCCTGCAACACATCGGTCCAGATGACCGCTTCGAAACCGCCATAAAACGCGTACAGTGTCGCCGCCAGTCCCAGAATCACGATCACGCAATAAATGTTCCAGCCCGCCATGCTCGCCAGCGCCAGCGACCCGGTGTACATCACCATCGAAATCCAGCCGAGCCGCAGCAATAGGAACAGCGTACTCCCCACGATTCGTGCCGACCGATTGAATCGCTGTTCGAGGTAGCCGTAGGCACTGGTCAACCGCAACCGCATATAAAACGGGATGAACAACGGCACGACCACCATCATCGCCAGCGGCCACGCCAGGTACATGCTGAACACGCTCGCCCCGTTCTTGATCATCTCCCCGGTCAGCCCCAGATAGGTGATCGACGAGAGCAGCGTGGCCATGATGCTCAGCCCGACGGCGAGCCACGGCATTCGGCGGTTGCCCAGAAAAAACGTGTCGGTTCCCGTCTGTCGGCGGGCTGACCAGACAACAATCGCCGCTGTCGCGATCAAATAGGCCAGCACCATCGCGTAGTCGAGCGGGTGCAGGCCGACCTGTCGGGAAACTGCTTCACTGGCGGCCAGTAGAAAGGTCACGCTTCAGTCTCCAGACGAAGGAATCGGAATCGGCTGATGTTAACGCGGTTCCCCCCCGGCGGGAAAGCGGCTTGGCCGTTTGGCAGGGGGAGTACCGCGGGATATGCTCCTCTCTGGTTCCTGTTGTAACGATTCCGTCGAACGTGCCGTCATGCAGACCCTTATTTCCGAAGACCAGTTGCGCGAAGGAATCACGAAATTCGCCCGGCGGATCGACCGCGAATACGCCGGCCGACCCCTGACACTCGTGGCGCTGCTCAACGGCGGAGTGGTCTTTCTGGCCGACCTCATTCGGCAGGTCAAAATTCCGATCCAGTTCGAAACCATCCGCACGTCGAGCTATCGGCACGCCACCACTTCGCCGGGTGAGTTGTGGGTCGATCGGCAGGCCCAACCGGCGGTCGCGGGCCGGCACGTGCTGCTCATTGACGACATTTTTGACACTGGACAGACGCTGACAAAAGTAAAATCGCTCGCCGAGGGTTGGGGGGCCGCCAGCGTGCGGACCGCCGCCCTATTGTGGAAACGGTCACGCAGCGTCGACGGGGCGGCTCCCGACGAATTTCTGTTCGAGATTCCCGACCTGTTCGTTGTTGGTTTCGGACTCGACTACAATGGAGCCTATCGCCAGTTGCCGATGATCGCGGTCCTCGACGCGTCCGACGCGACCGCCGCCCTGACAGACCAGCCAGGTTCTGTGAACCACACCACCTGAATTCACGTTCATACCCCGGCAGCTCAATAAACCGTTCGCCGCGGCGAATTGACACCGCCCCTCATCCTCCCGGACTCCGAAAGAAGCCCCGATGTCGCATCCTCAAGACGATATTGACAGTTCCCTGCCGAAAAAGACCGGCATGTCGACCACTACCAAAGTCGTGCTGGTGATGCTGACGGTCGGAGGAGGGATGTTGCTGCTGTGCTGCGGCGGCGCGATCGCATTCACCTGGTACGCCGCCCGCCAGGTCCAGAATTCGATGACCACGAACCCGGTGCAAGTTCAGGAGATGACCGAGCAGATCGTCTCGATCGACATTCCCGAAAGTTACGAGCCGAAAACCTCGATGACGATGGAAATGTTCGGCATGAAGATGTCGAACTACGCGCGGAAGGACGATCCGCGCGGGGTGCTGATCGTCATGCAGAACCGTGCCGGTTTTAACGCGAACGACGAACAGTCCCGCAAGCGGATGCTGGACCAGATGCGAATGCAGATGGGGATGCAGGGAGGGGCCGCGACGAATTCCGAAACACGTGAAGTCGACATCGACGGCGAAAAGGTTCCATTCCAGTTCAACACGTTGGACCAGAATGGACAGAAAATGAAGCAGGTGATGGGACTGGTCCCGCTGAAATCGGGCGCGGTGTTGATCATGATCATGCTCCCGGAAGAGCTGTATGATGAAGACGAAATCGTCGCGATGCTCGAATCGATCCGGGAACCCCAGCCCAAGACGGACCAATTGCCGGAGCTTCCCGTGCCGACGGAAGTTCCCAATCCCGATGGGGCGGAAGTGTCGCACGGCGAGGGAGGTACCGAACCCGTAGAGCCTAAGCCGGAAATCAAACCGACGCCGGAATCGACTCCGCCCGCCGAAGCGGAACCGACGCCCGGCGAGAAGCCCACTGACGACGGGAACGCCGGGGTGGAAGCCGAGCGTCCGGAACCGGTGGCGACGCCGGAGTGAGCCGGAGCACTGTCGGGATCCGCACCTAATTCCGAACTGTCGATTTTGTTCATTCCCTGAAAACGGCTTCGAGCAAGTCGGCTAGAAATCGGGTGATTCTTGCTCTGAAGAGGATCGTCAAAAACGCACGCCCGGGCCGAATTTGGCCCGGGCGTGTGGTGTTTAGAAATCCATGGTTCCCGCGTGCGTATTGCCACTGACTGCGATCAGGGGGAACCTTTGACGTTGGTCGTTCCCGCGCTCGATTTCGGTGCCGTCAGTTCCAGGTTCCAGACCACGGCAGGCTTTTGAGTTGCGTCCTTGCCGGACTGGTTCTTCTGGCTGGGGGACTCGGCTGGACTTGTGGGGGCCTTCTGGGTTGCGTCCGGAGTTGACGATGGAGCTGCCGGCGAAGGTTGTGGGGTTTCATTCTGTGTTGTGGCTGGCGTGCTGGGCGATCCTGTGTCGACAACCGTTTGCTTACTGTCGGTGGAAGCTGCGGCGGAAGCCACCACACCTGAGAGCAGTTGCCGCGATTCGAGAACCTGGGCGGCGACCGCCGGAAACTCGGCGAAAGTTCGGCGTCGTTTGCCTTTCGAGGAACCCGACACCACCGTTTGGAAACAGTTCCGCAGAGTCGTCAGCCAGTGAGAACGAGACATGGTACACTCCGTAAGTTGGATTGAGGTCACGATCGGTTGTTTCGCGGAGGTCAGTTGCAACCCCCGACACACTCAATCCGACGGAATTCCAAAATCACGCCAAAAATATCAGAGAATTCTTAAAACCCTATTTTTTCGCGACGGAAGCCCGCAAGTCCGCGACCCTGCCGCAACGGTCACCCGCCATTCGCTCAAGCGGGGTCAGGCGGAACTGGGAATTCCCAATCGTCACGGGTCGCCCCGTCACTACCACCCCGGTCCATCCCTCAGTCGGCGGTCTGCCCAAGCCGTGCCGGTCGCTCCCGCCGACGCGTTGCCCGCCCCTCAACTCCCTCAGTGCGTCACGCCGCGCGGCGCAGCGGTACCGCCCCTGGGGCTGGTTCCGAACGCCAGTGTTGAATCTCACTCATTTCCAACACGTTGTGCAGAAACTCCCGGCAGCTTTCGTTCCAGTCGGGCCAGGTGAAACTCTCCGGGGGAACCAGCGATTGTTGACGAAATGCGACTTCCGGGTACATCAAAATCCGACTGAGTGCCAGTGCGTCGGTCGCCGGGAAATACGCCGCGAATCGGCCACCGACTTCACGATGCGTGGGAATGTCGGTCGCAATCACCGGGGTTCGGCGACTGAGGGACTCGACGATGGGCAGGTTGAACCCTTCCGCGAACGAAGTCGTCAGCATGGCGGTCGACTGTCGGTAACAGAAATCGAGTTCGTCATCGTTGACCGATTCGAACCAGAAGAGCCGTTTGCCAAACTCGCGGTGCTGGCGGATTCGGTGGGCGACCTCCTCGCAGCGCCAACCATATTTTCCGACGATCACCAGCGCCGGGGCGGCGGGATCCAGCCACAAATGGTCGAGGGCGTCGAGCGCGAGGGCGTGATTCTTCCGGGGAGACATCATGCCGACCTGCACGTACGTGGGGCGGCCCTGTTGTTTCTCAAACGCCAGGCGGATCTCTTCCCTTGGCGCGCCACCGTCGCGCATTTTGTCGAGTCCGACTCCCAGTCGGAACCAGCGCCCCTGGACGGGGTTGGCGCTTTGCCCTCGTTCCGCCGGCAAGTGGGATTGCACCTCGCGCCAAGTGGACTGGGAATTGCAGATGAAGTAGTCGACCGTTTGCGACGCGTCACGCCACCACCGGCTGAAATCGGAGATGACCCCCCGGTCGACCGTCGACGGATGACTGAGCGGAATGAGATCGTGGACGCACAAACACACTTCCGCGCCGGCCTCTCTCGCCCGCTGGAGATCACCCCAATAACGGGAACGAACATTCACATCCAGCAGGACGATGATATCCCCCTTGCCAAACGGGATTTTAGACGGAAGAAACCGCCGAACCGGGGAGAGCGCCGTCTCGGCGACAACATCCAACGCATTCCGAGTGCCCCGGGCGAATTCGATCAACCGGGTGCGGTCGAGTTCTCTTCGCAGTCGATGTCGCCAGGTGATTTTGCCAACCGCCTGAGGATCCCGGGGCCGGAATCGCTGTGTGACCACCCGCGAGTCCAGCGTCTCAAATCCGGTCGAGGTTTTGAACAGGATTGGCTGGCAGTCGGCGTCGAAGTCGGCCCCCAGCGTCGGCCCCGCGTGAACCAGACCGCTCACCATCCGCTCGATTCCCGTATGCACATTCGTCAGAAACGTGCGAGTACAGTCGAGGTAAATCGTGCGTTTGGTTCGTGAGGCTGCGTCGGCCACGGACAATGTCTCCAGAGATCGCGCGAGGCGTACGGACTTTCCAACCAGTTCCCGCAATGGGAAGCGCGGCGGAGTCTAGCAGCAAACCGCAAATCGCGGAAAGAGCGGTTATTCGCTCTCCACCGACCTACGGCACCATCACCCGTCCGCCGCACGTCACCAACGTCTGTCCGGTCATAAAACTCGACTCGTCAGACAGCAGAAACTGCACGAGAGCCGCGACTTCGTCCGGCTGCCCGATGCGTTTCATCGGTGTCGCGTCGACGATTTTGTCGATCGCCTGCTGGCTGACTCCTTCCAGAATCTCGGTCTCGATCAAGCCGGGAGCGACGGCGTTGACCCGAATGTTATGAGCGGCGAACGCCGACGCGATGCTGCGGGTGAAACCCACCACGCCTGCCTTGCTCGCCGAATAGGCGATGGAGAGTGGACGGGGCTGCAACGCCGAGATGGATGCCATGTTGACAATCCGCCCGAAATTACGAGCGATCATCCCGTCTTTCACTCCCCAGGTCACGAGAAACAGACCGGTGAGATTGATGTTCAGAGTTCGCTGCCAGACATCGAGTGTCATCTCGGTATGCGGTGCGTAGTCGAAGACGCCGGCGTTGTTCACCAACAGGTCAATCGGACCCAGGTCGCGCTCGACGGTGGCGATCATTGTGGTGACGGCGTCTGCCTGGGAGACGTCTGCCCGAACGGCGATCGCCCGACGGCCGAGCTGTTTGACCGCTTCGACCGCCTCGGCGGCCGCCGCGTCATTACTGCGATAGTTGATCGCGACATCGGCCCCGCCCCGGGCGAGCCGCTCGACGCACGCCCTGCCAATGCCGCGGGAACCGCCGGTGACAAGCGCGATGCGACCGGAAAACGGAGAGTCCGACATGGTGAATTCCGTGGAGAAAATTGCTGAGTGCCGTCAATCCAACTCGGCAAGTAGGTCAGTCCACGAATTGACGTCAAGCAGCCGCACGGCGAGGCGTTCGAAGACCACGGGATCGTTGATTGTCTCGATGGTCTTGCGAATTTTCAGGGGCGGTTTGCCGAAGCGCTTTGCTCCCTGGGCCAGCAGGATCCGGCGGAACTCTTCACGTCCCTTCTCCAATCCTTCCTCGCGTCCCTCTTTGCGTCCCTCTGCGCGTCCTGCGTCACGACCTTCTTTCAGAATCGCCTGGTAGGTGACCGATTCTCTCATCGAACGAACTCCCTGCAACAGTTGATTGGTGATTGCCTGACGGTATTCTAACCCCATCAGAACGAAGGTGGCAGTCCAAAGCGAAGCGACATCGCCTTGCGGCGCTTCGCGCTGAAACCGGAGTGACATGTCATCGATCAGCCCTGGCAACTCGGGCTCTGTGACATGCGTCAATGGCAACAACGGAAGTGTGCCGATTCCGCCTTTCAACAAAGTCTCGGGCGATATTTGCCAGAGCCGCATGACTTCGTATTCGAATGCGAGGTATTGTTTACCGCCGGGCAGTTTCCAGTTCACTTGTGCGGATACTGCTCCGGCAGATGCTTGAGAACCGCGTCATAACGTTTCGCCATGTTCCGACACCAGATCCTTTCACCCAAATTCTGCGCGGCCAGAGACGAGGTGATTCCGCCGAGCTGCGCTCGTCATGAGCCGTTATTTCCCATCCAGAACCTGCCGCAGGTCAATCGTCATCTGCCGAATCTCGTCATCCCGCTGACTGTCGTAAAACCCGCGAATCTGGCCCTCCCCATCGACGAGAACGAAGCGGGGGCTGTGAGTGATCGGGCCGGGCTCCGCGGGATCTTCCGCCACCGCCAGCTTGAAGCCTTCTTTACTGAGTTTCCAGATCGCTTCACGCGGACCGGTGAGAAACTTCCAATTCCCGGCGACTCGATACGAGTCGGCGTATTGGGCAAGGACTTCGGGAGTGTCGTTCTCGGGATCGACTGAAATGCTGACCAGTCGCACTCGGTCCCAATCGGACCAGCGCTGGGCCTGCCGCTGGAACTCGGCGAGTTTCGCGGTCTGGATAGGACATGTCGCCTTGCAGCGTGTGAATATGAAATTCGCGATCCACACCTTGCCCCGTAGATCGGTCGAGTGGAACGCCCCACCCGTCTGGTCGACCAGTTCAAACTCGGGAACCGGAAACAACACCCGCGGCCCCCCCGATTTCGAGGAAGACGCTCCCGTGGTCCCGGTCGAACTCCGATTGGTCGCCGACTGAGTGACCGGCGACGAACCCGGGGTGTTACTCCCGGTGGTAGGTTTCGCGGGGTCGCAGCCGGAACTCACCAGGGAGAGCAGAAAAAGTGCCACCCAGAATAACTTCCCCCGGGCGACTGAACACCGGGTACTCGACAGGCAACGCATCGGAGCTGCTTTCACATCGCACGGAACACGGTTTCGATTTCTTGTCCACCACGCGGACCAACGGCAGGTGTTGTCGCAGAGCCGCGCCCGTCAGGAAGCGGTAACCGTCGACCGCTTCCTGACAGGCGAGACTCGGGCGGGAAGGAGCGGCACGGTGGAGACAGGTCATTCACCACGGGGCGCTGTCGGTGACGGTCGCTCCCGTAACCAGCGAATGAGCTCGCTCGGACTCTCAACCACCAGCGTTCCCCGCAGTTCCTGAACCTCGGCTCCACACAAGTGGTCTCCCACCAGCTCAAACCGACCGGTGACGTCGGCACGGAACTCCATGCGAAACTCCAGCTTCGGAACGGCGATCTCCTTGATCTTCCAATCGGGCAGTTCCAGAGTGTAAACGTAATCGGTGCTGTTGAGAATCAGCACGATCGGCCGGGCGGCGGGCACGTGAAGCTGCAAGCCGGTCATCGCGTCCCCCGTGGTGACCAAAGGCTGCTCCATTCCGGGATAGCGCACCTGCCAACGGTCCTCACTGCCAGTGATCGCGATCTCGTACGGAGTCTCACCATCAGCCGACGCGAACTGCGCGACCGGATCTGTATCGACCGGTTCGGGCGTCGATTCGACAGCGGGCGCGCATCCCACCACGGTCGCCAAGAGCAGCGAAGCGATCCCCCATTGTCCGCGACACTCCCCCCGCGCGTCTGGTCGCACGACTATCCCCCACCGCGCTGATTGCCGTTCCCACGTCCCGTCGGCGGTCGGGGCGGGTTGGACAACCCATCGCAGGGAGGGCCAACCAGTGTTTGCCACCGCGCCTGCTGAAGCGGTGTCAGAATGGCGACGACACGGGCCACGAACTCGCGCGCCTGCGATTCCTGGTTGCGGCGACGCTCTTCCCGGTCCCATCCACCCATCGGCCGGCGTCCAATCCCGGAAATCATCGCCTGGAACTCAATCTCCCGCACGGCGGCCCGTTGTTCCGATGTCAGTTCCAGCTCACGAACGATGTCGGGTTCGCGAAACGCCGCGACCCCCGCCGACTGAATCGCGACCTGATTCAATCGCTCCCGCTGTGTCGGAAGCAGCAGTTCATTGAGAACCCGGTCATGCTCGGCGGCCAGATCCACCAGCCGACGTCGCCGATCCCCTTCCTTGTCATTGCGGATCTGCTCGAACACCTTCATCTTTTCGCCAAACCAGCGGGGGAGCAGCTCGGCCAGTTTCTGCTCCTGCGCATCGGTGAGTTCCAGATCCTCGCAGATCGCCGGGTTTGCCAGCAGATTCACCTGCACATCGCGCTGCAAAACCGCCAGATCATTTAGAATCCCCCGGACCCGAACCTGAACGGCTGCCAATGAAGCCTGTGAAGCCTGGTCCCCCTCGCGATTCTCAATGAACTCCTGGTAGTAGTCCAGGGCGGTACGCAGCAGGCGCTTTCGCGTCGTCGGCTTGTCGATCAATTCCTCCTCGCTCACCTCAATCAACACGTCAACCGCGGCCCGGGCGCGGTGAAACTGCTCCTCGGCTTCATTCGCCCGCAGCCGCTCGCGATCGAGGGCTGCGACCGTATTCTGCTGCGCCCGTGCGATCATCGCCGTCGAGGCGAGCAGTCCGACGAAGAGAACCCCCAGCAACACCACCGCCGTCGAAACCGCCCCCGGGTGCCGCCGCGACCATTTCTTCAGCCGGTCCCACAAGGTCGGCTTCTTGGCATGAATCGGCTGGTGATCGAGAAACCGTCGCACGTCCGCCGAAAACTCTCCCGCCGACGCGTAGCGCTCTTCCGGATTCTTGGCGAGCGCCTTCAGGACAATCGTTTCGAGTTCAGGTGGTATGGATTTATTGCCCACCCGCAATCGACGCGGTTCCTCATGCAAAATCTGAAACAGCAGTTCGGCCCGCGTTTCGCCCGCGAACACCGGTTCGAGAGTCAGCAGTTCGTAAAACGTCGCTCCCAGCGAGTAAATGTCGGTCCGGTGATCGAGAACCGCCCGCTTGCCCGACGCCTGTTCGGGACTCATGTACCGAAACGTCCCCAGCAAGTCGCCCGAACGGGTCAGACCGGTCTCGGTCTGAAACATCGCCAGCCCGAAGTCGGTGATCCACAACTCGCCGGCGGAGTTCATCATCAGGTTGCCCGGCTTGATGTCGCGATGCACAACACCCAACTGATGCGCGTGTTCCAGCGCGTCAGCCGCCTGGATCATCAGCCGCGCCGCTTTGCGATAGAAACTCGACCGCGTCTGCGACCCGGTGGTTGCCGTCGCCACAGTCATCTTGCTTTCCGGGCGGTGCGTACTGCGGACCGAAACGTCCCCCGAGGCGTGCCCTCCCGTGAACAGATTCGTCTCGGCGAACGACTCCACAGGTTGCTCCAGCGGTTCCCCCAACTGCTGGTCCGACGCGGGAGCCTTCGCGATTTCGCGGGTCGGTCCCGCTGGCGCCGCCGGCCCGGCCAGACCAGCCTGTTCCCGCAACTGACGGATCACCACCGCCAGCGATTGCCCCTCAATGAGCTGCATCGCGTAGAAATGCACCCCGCGATCGCACCCGACAGCGTAAATCGGAACGATGTTCGTGTGATGCAGCAGCGCCGCCGCCTGTGCCTCGTTCTTGAACCGTTGAAGCTGCCGCGCGTCAAATGTCGCCGCGAACGGCAACACTTTGAGCGCCACGCGCCGCCCCAGTGATTGCTGCACCGCCTCATACACCACCCCCATCCCCCCTCGGGCGATCTCCCGGACAATGAGGAAGTCCCCCAGCGCCCGCGGGGGGGCTTCCGGACTCCGCGGACCCGGCGCGGTCAGAGAGGGAAACGACCGGCTCTGCGTCCCCGACAATCCCCCTCGAACCATTTCCAGCCCGTCGAGACAGTCGCGCACGGCGGTTGCGAGTTCTGGATACCGCGCCAAAAACCGCTCCCGTGACGGTGCGCGTCCCTGTTCCAGTTCGGTGAGATATTCCTGCACCACCTCCAGCACCCGCGGATCATCCAGCGGCTCCCCGAACGAGTGAATTTCACTCGCCGGGTCGATCGTCGTTCGACTGTCGTCAATCCCCTTCATGATACTTCCTCCATCATCCGCCTCAGACTCGCCAACGCCCGGACCCAGAGTTTTTGCACGCTGTCGACTGACCGTTCCATCCGCTCGGCTACCTGGGGAAAGGTCAATTCCTCAAGATGCCGCAGAATGACAACTTCGCGATAATCACGCGGCAGCCGATCCAGCGCCTCGGCCAGAATCACTCCCCGTTCCCGACGCTGGGCCGACTGGCTGGGGGAACTTTGTTGCGACCACAACCCCCGGTCGAGCAGCACCGACGACTGATCGACATTGATTTCCAGCGGTTGTTCCCGCCTCAGGTCGCGTCCCTGCGTCGTGATGTAGTGTCGCACCAGGTTCGAAACCCGGGCCGACAGAATGCTTCTCAACCAGGCGGCGAACTCCGCCTCGCTGTCACCCCGGAAATGCGAGAAATTGCGGTACGCTTCCAGAAACGTCTCCTGGACGACGTCGGCAGTGTCGACCTTGGCCTGCAACCGCTTGCCGATCTCGACTCGGGCGAGCAGCTCCAGGTACGGACGGAAGCTCTCGAGCAGCGCCCCTTTGGCGCTCTCGTCACCCCGTTTGGCCTGCCGGAGCAGATCGATCGGCGAAGTCGGCATTGTGGAAGCAACGAGGAAATTGACAGCGGGCGGCGAAATCGCCCGAAATCATCCAGGCGGCCACCCCCTGTATCATAGTCGCCGAGTTGGCGAAATTGACGCCGTGGACCGTGGATCTTGGTGGTGGGATGTGATCATTTGAACCGAGACAGCCAGTTAACGAATGCCAGTGTCTCGGCTTGGAACCGCCTCCGCTACGGGAGACGCCCGCGCGGTTTGTAACAGCCGCTTTCGCTCTTGGCGGGAGGCCCGTTTCCATTCCGGTGACTGCCGCAGTTCGGCTTCTGTTTTTCGGGGTGGAGGCGGTGGGTCGACCAGCGAT